>NZ_JBIAWF010000010.1:0-255071 GCF_042895325.1 Streptomyces sp. NPDC001407 | reverse complement strand
CTGGGGGAGGCAACGGACCCGAGGTTCGGGGTCTGGGGCGGAGCCCCAGTTTCGGGAAGGGGCGGGGTAGGGGAACAAAGCCCGCCGCAGGCGCCCACCCAGGGGCCTGGGGCAGCGCCCCCCACGCGGCGAAGCCGCACATCAGACGCAGCCGGGAAAGGGCAGATCCGGGGAAAGAACCCCCGGATACAGCGAGCGCCGGGCAGGCCCAAGCCCGCCCGGCGCTCGAAAAACCGGCCGTTACTTCACCGGCGGCTTGCGCAGCGAAAGGTGAAGCTCCTTCAGCCGCGACTCGTCCACCTCACTCGGCGCACCCATCAGCAGATCCTGCGCGTTCCCGTTCAACGGGAACGCGATCGTCTCGCGGATGTTCGGCTCGTCCGCGAGCAGCATCACGATGCGGTCGACACCCGGCGCGATACCACCGTGCGGCGGGGCGCCGAACTTGAAGGCACGCAGCATGCCGCCGAACTCGCGCTCCACGTCCTCGTTCGAGTAACCGGCGATCTCGAACGCGCGGTACATGACCTCGGGCTCGTGGTTGCGGATGGCGCCGGAGGACAGCTCCGTGCCGTTGCAGACGATGTCGTACTGCCAGGCCAGGATGTCCAGCGGGTCCATCGTGTTCAGCGCCTCCAGGCCGCCCTGCGGCATGGAGAAGGGGTTGTGCGAGAACTCGATCTTGCCGGTCTCCTCGTCCTTCTCGAACATCGGGAAGTCGACGATCCAGCAGAAGCGGAAGACGTTCTCCTCGAAGTGGCCGGCGCGCTTCGCGGCCTCGACGCGGACCGCGCCCATGATCTTGGAGACCTCGTCGAACTCACCGGCGCCGAAGAAGACGGCGTGGCCGGGGACCAGGCCGAGGGCCTCGGTCAGCGCCTTGACGTCCTCCTCCGTGAGGAACTTCGCGATCGGGCCGGAGAGCTCGCCGCCCTCGCCCACGCGGACCCAGGCCAGGCCCTTCGCGCCCTGCTCGACCGCGTACTCACCGAGGCCGTCGAAGAACTTGCGGCTCTGGCCGGCGGTGTCCGGCACGGCCAGCGCGCGGACGTGCTTGCCGGCGAACGCCTTGAAGCCGCTGTCGGCGAAGACGCCGGAGACGTCGACCAGCTCCAGCTTGGCGCGGAGGTCCGGCTTGTCGGAGCCGTACTTCAGCATCGCCTCGCGGAAGGGGATCCGCGGGAACGGCGAGGTGACGTGGCGGCCGTTGCCGAACTCCTCGAAGAGCTCGGTCATGACCTTCTCGATGACCTGGAAGACGTCCTCCTGCTCGACGAAGGACATCTCCATGTCGAGCTGGTAGAACTCGCCCGGCGAGCGGTCCGCGCGGGCGTCCTCGTCGCGGAAGCAGGGCGCGATCTGGAAGTACCGGTCGAAGCCCGCGATCATCAGCAGCTGCTTGAACTGCTGGGGGGCCTGCGGCAGCGCGTAGAACTTGCCGGCGTGCAGGCGGGAGGGCACCAGGAAGTCGCGCGCGCCCTCGGGGGAGGTGGCGGACAGGATCGGGGTGGCCAGCTCGTTGAAGCCCTGCGCGACCATCTTCTGCCGGATGGCGGAGATGACGGCCGAGCGCAGCATGATGTTGCGGTGCATGCGCTCGCGGCGGAGGTCGAGGAAGCGGTACTCCAGGCGCCGCTCCTCGTTCACGCCGTCGTCGGCGTTGATGGTGAAGGGGATCTGCTCGGCGGTGCCGAGCACCTCGACCTCGGTGACCTCGATCTCGATCTCACCGGTGGGCAGCTCGGGGTTGACGTTGTCCGCGCCGCGGCTCATGACCTTGCCGTCCACGCGGACGACGGTCTCCTTGGTGAGGTGGCTCAGGGCCTCGTTCGCGGCGGTGCCGGGACGGGCGACGAGCTGGACCAGGCCGTGGTGGTCGCGGAGATCGATGAAGAGGATGCCGCCCAGGTCGCGCCGATTGTGCAGCCAGCCACTCAGTCGCACGTCGGTGTCGACGTCAGCCGCACGGAGCTCGCCGCAAGTGTGGGACCGGTACCGATGCATCGTTCATCCAAGTCGTTGGTCGAGGTGTGATCGAGGTCGTCGATCGAGGGCCTTGATCGAGGTCGTTGATCGGGCGGGGCGCCGGGTCAGCGACGTAGCAGCCCCTGTGCAAGCCTACCTACTGCCGCGAGCGGCCTCGGTGGTGTCCGGCGCCGATACCCGCATAAAGTGGGGCAATGCGCACCGAGGACGTACTGGCCGCTGTCGCGACCGGCCTGTGGCAGTGGGACAACGCCACGCGCGTCGTCACCTTCGATGCCGAGGCGGCCCGCCTCATCGGCCTCCCCGCCGCGCATGTGGAGCTGACCGAGTCCGAGACCCGCGGCCGCTTCCACGCCGTCGACTGGGTGGAGATCCAGGGGATCATCAGCCTAGCGGTGGCCGAGGGCACCCTCGCCGAGGCCCGGCTGCGGGTGGTCGACGGGGAGGGGCGGGTGCTGCGGACGCTGCGCAGCCGCACCCGGGCCCACACCCGTGGCGGCGAGCACGGCCTGGTGGGGACGCTGGAGGAGGTGCCCCAGCCGCTCCAGGGCACCTCGGCGGTGCGCACGTCCGTGACGGGCGACTGGCGCCGCAACAGAGAAGCGTTTCTGCTGGACGCCGGGCGGGCCCTCGCGGAGGCCCGCTCGACGGCCGAGGTGCTGCGGGTGGCGGCGGGCCTGTCGATGCCCGGCTTCGTGCCCTCGGGCCTGGCCGTCTTCAGCGCGGAGGGCTCCCGGGTCAAGGTCATCGGCCACCAGGGCTACGGTCCCGGCGAGGCGGCGCCCTTCCTCGATCTTCCGCTGGACGCCGGCTATCCGGCCGCGGAGGTCATCCGCACCGGCCGCGCGATCTACTTCCCCTCCCCCGAGGACTACGAGCGCCGCTTCCCCGACGCCTGGAAGCAGGTGGCGCACTTCGGCCGCAAGGCATGGGCCTTCCTGCCGCTGATCAACGCCGGGCAGACCATCGGCGCCTGGATGGCGGGCTTCAGCGTGCCGGTGGCCTTCACCCCCGACGAGCGGTCCGTGCTCACCACCGTGGCCCGGATGCTCGCGCAGGCGCTGAGCCGGGCCAGCGTCCACGAGTCCGAGCGCGAGCTGACCGTGGGCCTCCAGCGCTCGATGATGCCGACACTTCAGCCGGACATCCCGGGGATGTCGGTGGCCGCGCGGTACGTCCCGACCGGCGGCGGGCTGGACGTCGGCGGCGACTGGTACGACATGATCCCGCTTCCCAACGGCAAGATCGCCCTGGTCATCGGGGACGTGCAGGGGCACGACGTACGGGCCGCGGGGCTGATGGGACAGCTGCGGATCGCCCTGCGCGCGTACGCCTCCGAGGGCCACCACCCCGACGCGGTCCTCTCCCGGGCCTCGCGCTTCCTCGCGGGGATCAACGCCAGCGAGACCGAGGGCGACGACACGGACCCGCGCTTCGCCACCTGTCTCTACACCGAGGTCGACCCCGCCACCGGGCGGCTGACCATCGCCCGCGCCGGGCACCCCGACCCCGCGATCCGGCTCACCGACGGCACGATGCTCCTGCGGCCCACGGCCGGCGGTCTGCCGCTCGGCATCGACCCCGACACCGACTACCCCACCACCCGGCTCGTCCTCGAACCCGGCGAGACCATGCTCGTGTGCACCGACGGCCTCATCGAGACCGGCGGCCACGACCTGGAGACCGGCTGGGAGCGGCTGCGCGGGATCATCGAGGGGCACACCTGCGACGAGGACGGCGCCCGGCCCACCGAGTGCCTGGAGGCGCTCGCCGACGCGCTCGTGCAGGGCGTGCACGGCCCGTCCTCGCACTACACGACCGGCCCGCTCGCCGACCGGCGCGAGGACGACATCGCCGTCCTCCTGCTCGCCCGCGACGGCGCGGCCGCGACCGGCGCCCCGGCCCGGCGCCGCACGGTCCTGACCATCGCCCAGGCCGAACCGGAGCGCATCGCCGAGGCACGGCGGCAGCTGCGCCTCCTGCTGCACGACTGGCCGGACCCGGACCAGGTCGACTCGGCCGTCCTGATGGTCTCCGAGATGGTCACCAACGTCCTCGTGCACACGGACGGGGACGCGCTGCTCACCGCCCAGATCTCCGGCGAGCACGGCGCGCGCTGCGTGCGCGTGGACGTGGCGGACGGCAGCGACGAGCTCCCGCACCGGCGGCACCCCGGGGAGATGGCCTCCTCGGGGCGCGGCCTGGTGCTGATGGAACTGCTCGCGGGCGCCTGGGGGGTGGACCCCCGCGGCGAGGGCAAGAACATCTGGTTCGAGCTCTACGAAGCGGACGGCGCCGGCCCGCCGCCGGCTCAGGCGTCGGCCGGGATCACACCGAGCCTGCCGGACTGGTAGTCCTCGAACGCCTGCGCGAGCTCGGCGTGGGTGTTCATGACGAACGGCCCGTAGTGCATCATCGGCTCCCGGATCGGCCGTCCGCCGAGGAGGACGACCTCGAAGTTCGGGCTCCGGGACTCCTGCGACCCGTCCGCGCGGAGCGTGATCGAGTCGCCGTCACCGAAGACGACGGACTGCCCCGTGCGGAAGGGCCGCTTGTCCGTGCCCGCCGTGCCGCGCCCGGCCAGCGCGTACGCCAGCGCGTTGAAGTCGGACCGCCACGGCAGCGTCAGCTCGGCCCCCGGGTTCAGGGACACGTGCAGCATCGTGATGGGCGTGTGGGTGATGCCCGGGCCCTCGTGCCCGTCGATGTCACCGGCGATCAGCCGCAGCAGCGCACCGCCGTCGGACGAGGTCAGCAGCTTGACCTGGCCGCGCCCGATGTCCTGGTAGCGCGGGGACATCATCTTGTCGCTCTTCGGGAGGTTGACCCACAGCTGGAGGCCGTGGAACAGCCCGCCGGCCACCACCAGTTCCTCCGGCGGCGCCTCGATGTGGAGGATGCCGGAACCGGCGGTCATCCACTGGGTGTCGCCGTCGGTGATGGTGCCACCGCCGCCGTGCGAGTCCTTGTGGTTCATGGTGCCGTCGATGATGTACGTGACGGTCTCGAAGCCGCGGTGCGGGTGCCAGGGGGTGCCCTTGGGCTCGCCCGGGGCGTACTCCACCTCGCCCATCTGGTCCATCATGATGAACGGGTCGAGGAACTTGTAGTTGATCCCCGCGAAGGCCCTGCGGACGGGGAATCCCTCGCCCTCGAAGCCCGACGGCGCGGTCGCGACGTGCAGCACCGGCCGCTGCTTCGCGTCCGCCGGAGCGGTGACGCGCGGCAGGGTCAGCGGGTTCTCAACGGTCACAGCCGGCATGACAGCCTCCTCGGTTGTTCTGCCCCCAAGTTAGTTGAAGGATGAACAACCCGCAAGGGCCGCAGCATTCCCGCGCGCCGGTCACGCCTGCCGACCATGGACACTGGATCAATGCGCCTGAACGTCCGCGGACCCGGCCCGGCCGCCCTCTCCGCCCTGATCGCCGCCGTGCTGGCCCTGGGCGCCGTCGCGCTGATGATGGCCAAGCACGGGATCGCCACGGACGCGCCGATCGCGGAGGGTGACGCGGCGGGCCACTACGCGCAGCCGGACTCGGCCGGCGACGCCGCGTCCAAGGCACTGCGCGCGGCGGTGCGCACCGAACCGGCTGCCCCGCCGCACCCGGAGGCCGCGCTCGCGGAACGCCCGGACCCGCTGCCCGCCTCAGAGCCGCTGGAGGCGTCCGGGATCAAGCCGTCACCCGCGGTGGGGCCGCTCTTCTACACAGGCGAGGGCACGCCGGGCCACGGCTGCACCGCGAGCGTCGTGCACAGCCCCAGGGGCGATCTCGTGATCACCGCCGCGCACTGCGTCCACCAGGACGGTTTCCGTACGGACATCGCGTTCGCGCCGGGCTATCACGACGGCCTCGCGCCGTACGGCGTGTGGGTGCCGACCTCCGTCGACATCGACCCGGAGTGGGCCGCGGACCGCGACCCGGACCACGACGTCGCCTTCCTGCGGGTCCGCAGGGTCGGCGACCGGACGCCCATCGAGCGGGTCACCGGAGCGGAGAAGCTCGGCCTGAAGCCGGCCGCGCGGCGGGCGGCGCGCCTGATCGGCTACCCGGCGGACCGCGAGACGCCGGTCGCCTGCCAGAACACGACCGACAGCTACAGCCCCACCCAGCTCCGCTTCGACTGCCGCGGCCTGACGAACGGCACGAGTGGCGGCCCCCTCCTCACCGACGTCGACCCGACGACGGGCCTGGGCACGGTCGCCGGCGTCGTGGGCGGCTATCAGGAGGGCGGCGACGACGAGACGTCGTACAGCTCGTACTTCGGCGACGACGTGGCGGCGCTGTACCGCAGGGCCACGGCCTAGCCTGTCGATCCCGCGGTCAGCGGGATCCGCCCGGCCACCGCCTAGCCGTACATCCGGCGCATCGCGAAGTCGACCATCTGCTCGACCGCCTTCGCGTCGAAGACCATGCGGTGGTCGCCCTCCATGTCGAGGACGAAGCCGTAGCCGGTCGGCAGGAGGTCTATGACCTCGGCACCGGTGATCACGAAATACTTCGACTCCTTGCCCGCGTACCGCCGCAGCTCCTTGAGCGAGGTGAACATCGGGATCACCGGCTGCTGGGTGTTGTGCAGGGCGAGGAAGCCGGGGTTGTCACCGCGCGGGCAGTAGACCTTCGAGCTCGAGAAGACGACCTGGAAGTCCTCCGCGGACATCGACCCCGTGGTGAAGGCCCGGACCGCGTCGGCGAGCGACGGCGGGGACGGCTCGGGATAGAGCGGCTGCTCGCCGTAGCCCCCGGGCTGCTGCGGCGGTGCGTAGCCCTGCGTTCCCGCGTTCTGGTCGTAGCCGTACATGCGCCAAAGCGTACTCAGTGAACCTCCCCGACCTGAAGGTCGGAGCTTCTGTCTTCACACGCACCCCGCGGCAGTACGGGCGACCGCCCGGCCGACGCCCCGGAGGGCGGCGGCACCACCTTCGTGGCCCGTGGTGTTCCCGGAACAGGGAACGACAGCAACACACGCGCCAACAGGCAGGTCAGCGCGGGTGGCCCGGTTCTGGGCGCTACTACGTGCTTCGCGGCTGCGCCCCGCACCCGCGCGCTGTCGAGCGCGCTGGTGGAAGCCATGCCGTTCCCGCTGGTCGGCAGACCAGCCGGGTTGGGCCCGTAGATACTTCACCCGAATCACCGTCTCGGGTGGGACCGGGACGTACGTCCCGTCGTTGACGGCCAAGGTGTGGATGTTCACCCCGCCCACCGCGTCCCGGTGGAGCACCGAGGCGCAGGTCGTGTTGACGCAGGCGTACGAGCGGCCGCGCACGATGGTCACCACCCGGACTCCGGCAGCCTCCACGCCTTCAGGGCCGGAAACATCCGGCAGGCTGTCGTCAGGCACCCGGTAGGCGATACGCAGGGACCAGCAGCGTGCCGCTGCGTCCCAGCACAGCTTGATCTCACCCCATCGGTCCGGTGTGACCAGGGCACCGCTCCGGTCGATGATCTCCGGCACCGCCAGCACGATCCGCTCGCGCCCGCGCCCCAGCGACAGAGCCAGCCGACCGCTGGGAGTGATCTTCCACCCGTAGCCCGTGGTGAAGACCAACCGCCGGTAGCGCTTCTCCCGCCAGGGGAATTTGAGCTCGCCCCAGTGCACCTCCTGGAGCAATCTTTCACCAACAGACCCTCCCTGGTGGGCGGTTCGCGAGTTCCGTCCGGCGCGTCACTCCACAGCGGGCACCCGGCACTCAAGCGCGAACCGACCCACAGCCATCACCGCGTCGCGGACCTCGAAGACCCGCCCCTCCAGCCCCCTCGGGAGGTACGACGTCGACTTCCCGGCCGGACGATTTACGGCGCACCGAAGGTCGTCCTCCCCGCGCTCCCGCGTCCCTGCCCGCGCGGCTCCGCGATTGAGCCTGGTCACAGTTGGACGATCAGGGGTTGCGTCTTATTACCGGTGGGTAGCATCATGGAAATTACTGCCCGGTACGTATTTGAGGTCTACCTCCCAGCCTTACGGAGCCGTTGTCATGGGCCACTACAAGTCGAATCTCCGCGACATCGAGTTCAACCTCTTCGAGGTGCTCGGCCGCGACAAGCTGTACGGCTCCGGCCCGTTCGCGGAGATGGACATCGAGACCGCCAAGGACATCCTCTCGGAGATCACGCGCCTCTCCGAGAACGAGCTGGCGGAGTCCTACGCCGACACCGACCGCAACCCGCCGGTGTTCGACCCGGAGACCAACACCGCCCCGATTCCGGACACCTTCAAGAAGAGCTACCAGGCGTACATGGACGCCGAGTGGTGGCGCCTGGGCATTCCGGAGGAGATCGGCGGCACCACCGCGCCGCGCTCGCTCCTGTGGGGCTTCGCGGAGACGATCCTCGGCTCGAACCCGGCCGTGTGGATGTACTCCTCCGGTCCCGCCTTCGCGGGCGTGCTCTTCGAGGAGGGCACCGAGCAGCAGAAGCACATCGCGAAGATCGCGGTGGAGAAGCAGTGGGGCTCCACCATGGTGCTGACCGAGCCGGACGCCGGCTCGGACGTGGGCGCCGGCCGCACCAAGGCGGTCAAGCAGGAGGACGGCTCCTGGCACATCGAGGGTGTGAAGCGCTTCATCACCTCCGGTGAGCACGACATGGCGGACAACATCCTCCACTACGTCCTCGCCCGCCCCGAGGGCCACGGCCCGGGCACCAAGGGCCTGTCGCTCTTCCTCGTCCCGAAGTACGAGTTCGACTTCGAGACCGGCGAGCTGGGCGAGCGCAACGGCGTCTACGCCACCAACGTCGAGCACAAGATGGGCCTCAAGGCGTCCAACACGTGCGAGATGACCTTCGGCGACAAGCACCCCGCCAAGGGCTGGCTCATCGGCGAGAAGCACGACGGCATCCGCCAGATGTTCATGATCATCGAGTTCGCCCGGATGATGGTCGGCACGAAGGCCATCGCCACCCTCTCCACCGGCTACCTCAACGCGCTGGAGTACGCCAAGGAGCGCGTGCAGGGTCCGGACCTGGCCAACTTCATGGACAAGACCGCGCCCAAGGTCACCATCACCCACCACCCCGACGTGCGCCGCTCCCTGATGACGCAGAAGGCGTACGCGGAGGGCATGCGCGCCCTCGTCCTGCACACCGCCGCCGTCCAGGACGACATCCTGGTCAAGGAGCACGCGGGCGAGGACACCAAGGCGCTGCAGGGCCTCAACGACCTGCTCCTGCCGATCGTGAAGGGCTACGGCTCGGAGAAGTCCTACGAGCTGCTCGCGCAGTCGCTCCAGACCTTCGGCGGCTCCGGGTACCTCCAGGAGTACCCGATCGAGCAGTACATCCGCGACTCGAAGATCGACACGCTCTACGAGGGCACGACCGCCATCCAGGGCCAGGACTTCTTCTTCCGGAAGATCGTCCGCGACCAGGGCCAGTCCCTGAACACCCTGGCCGAGGAGATCAAGAAGTTCCTGGCCTCCGAGGCCGGCGGCGAGGAGCTGGCCGAGGCGCGCGGCTCGCTCGCCAAGGCCGCGGTGGACCTGGAGGCGATCGTCGGCAAGATGATCACCGACCTCACCGCCACCGGCGAGGACGTCAAGAACATCTACAAGGTCGGCCTCAACACCACCCGCCTGCTGATGGCCTCCGGTGACGTCGTCGTCGGCTACCTCCTGCTGCGCGGCGCGGCCGTGGCCGCCGAGAAGCTGCCGGCCGCCTCCTCCAAGGACAAGCCGTTCTACGAGGGCAAGATCGCGGCGGCGAAGTTCTTCGCCCACAACATCCTGCCGGGCGTCTCCCTGGAGCGCGGCCTCGCCGAGTCCATCGACAACTCCCTGATGGAGCTGGACGAGTCCGCCTTCTAAAGGCACCACGCTGAAGGCACCCACGCGGCACGCCACCGGACCGTGAGGTTCCGGTGGCACCGCTTCCGCACCTCGGCCACGGGCCCGCTCTCCCTCCCGGGGACGGCGGGCCCGTTGTCCTTATCCTGAGGCCATGAGCCCTGCGCACCGCTTCGACCGCGGCCACACCGACGACCTGATCTCCTTCCTCGCCGCCAGCCCCTCCCCGTACCACGCGGTGGCCAACACAGCCGCACGACTGGAGAAGGCGGGCTTCCGCCAGATCGCCGAGACCGACGCGTGGGACGCGTCGACGGGTGGGAAGTTCGTGCTGCGCGGGGGCGCCCTCGTCGCCTGGTACGTACCTGAGGGTGCGACAGCCGCCACCCCCTTCCGCATCATCGGCGCGCACACCGACTCGCCCAACCTCCGCGTCAAGCCGCTGCCGGACACCGGTGCGCACGGCTGGCGCCAGGTCGCCGTCGAGCTCTACGGCGGCACGCTGCTCAACACCTGGCTCGACCGCGACCTCGGCCTCTCCGGCCGGGTGACACTGCGCGACGGCAGCCACCACCTGGTCAACGTGGACCGCCCGCTGCTGCGCGTGCCGCAGCTCGCCATCCACCTCGACCGGGGCGTCAACGACGGCCTCAAGCTCGACAAGCAGCGGCACATGACGCCGATCTGGGGCCTGGGCGAGCCGCGCGAGGGCGACCTCGTCCGCTTCGTCGCCCAGGAGGCCGACCTGGTCGCCGAGGAGATCGCCGGCTGGGACCTGATGGTCCACAGCGTGGAGCCGCCCGCCTACCTCGGCCGCGACCGCGAGCTGCTCGCCGCGCCGCGCCTGGACAACCTGCTGTCCGTGCACGCGGGCGCGGCCGCGCTGGCCGCCGCCGCCGGCGACCACCTGCCGTACATCCCGGTGCTGGCCGCCTTCGACCACGAGGAGAACGGCAGCCAGTCCGACACCGGCGCCGACGGCCCGCTGCTGGGCACGGTGCTGGAGCGGTCCGTCTTCGCCCGCGGCGGTGCGTACGAGGACAAGGCGCGCGCCTTCGCCGGCACCGTCTGCCTCTCCTCCGACACCGGCCACGCGGTGCACCCCAACTACGCGGAGCACCACGACCCGGGCCACCACCCGGTGCCCAACGGCGGGCCGATCCTGAAGACCAACGTCAATCAGCGGTACGCGACCGACGGCGGCGGCCGGGCCGTCTTCGCCGCCGCGTGCGAGCGGGCCGGCGTGCCGTGGCAGCACTTCGTCTCGAACAACTCCATGCCTTGCGGCACCACCATCGGCCCCATCACGGCCGCCCGCCACGGCATCGCCACTGTCGACATCGGCGTCGCCTGCCTGTCCATGCACTCCGCGCGCGAGCTGTGCGGCGCGGACGACCCGCATCTGCTGGCCGCCGCGCTGACTGCCTTCCTGGAGGGCTGATTTGGAGTTCTCCCTGCTGGGCCCGGTCACCGCCACCGCCGCCTCCGGTGAGCTCCCGCTGGGCCCCGCCAAACGGCGCAGCGTGCTCGCCATGCTGCTGTTGCAGCCCAACACGACGGTCTCCGTGGCGCAGTTGATCGACTCGGTCTGGGAGGACGCGCCGCCCGCGCACGCCCGCACGGTCGTGCAGGGCCATGTCTCACGGCTCCGGGCGACCCTGGCGGAGGCGGGTGCCGACGCGTACGGGGTGTCGCTGGCCACGCACGGTTCGGCGTATCTGCTGCGGCTGCCGGAGCCGGCCGTGGACACGTACCGCTTCGGCGAACTCGTCGCCCGCGCACGCCCGGAGGAGGCTCCGTCGGAGGCGGTGGGGCTGCTGCGTGAGGCACTGGGCCTGTGGCACGGTCCGGCGCTGACCGGCACGGTCCTCACGCCGCCGCTGGCCGCGGCCGCGCACGCGCTGGACGAGCGGCGGCTGACGGCCGTCGAGGCGCTCGCGCGGGCGTACGGCGCGCTGGGGGCGCACGACCACGCGGCCGCGGCGCTGCTGCCGGAGGCGGTCGGGCATCCCCTGCGCGAGTCCCTCGTGGCCGCGCTGATGCTCGCGCTGTACCGCGCGGGCCGTCAGTCCGAGGCGATCGAGTGGTTCCACCGCACCAGACGCCTGCTCTCGGACGACCTGGGCGTGGGTCCGGGCGAGGCGCTGCGCACGGCCTACGCGCACATGCTCACGCCCACCGCGGGCGGCGGGGAGGCGGCCGCGCGCAGTCAGCGGTGGACGGCCGACGGTGCCGACAGGCCGCGCGCGTCGCTGACGGGCCCGTGGGCGACGCCGCAACTGCTGCCCCGGCGGCCGGCCGGGTTCCTCGGCCGGGACCGTGAACTCGCCGAACTGACCCGGCTCCTGGGCGGTCACGGCGCCGCGCCCGTGCCCGCGGCCGGTGAGGTCGCGCTCGTGACCGGGCCCGCCGGCGTCGGCAAGAGCGCGTTCGCCGCGCACTGGGCGCACGTCCACGGCGACGCGTTCCCCGACGGCCGGCTGTTCGCCGATCTGCGGGGGTTCAGCGGCAGCGAGGAGGCGCAGCCGTACGAGGTGCTGCGGGAGTTCCTGCTGGCGCTCGGCACGCCCGGTAACCGCATACCCGCCTCGCCGCAGGCGGCGTCCGCGCTCTACCGCTCGCTCGTGGCCGGGCGGCAGGTGCTCGTGGTCCTCGACAACGCGCGCAGTTCCGCCCAGGTGCGGCCACTGCTGCCCGCCGGCGCGCGGTGCGCGACGCTCGTCACCAGCCGCAGCCGGCTCGACGGTCTGGTGGCGACTGACTCGGCGCGGCCGCTGCGGCTGCGCTCGCTCGGCACGGAGGACGGGGTGGCCCTGCTGGGCGCGGTCCTCGGTCCCGACCGGGTCGCCGAGGACCCCGACGCGGCGGCCGAACTGGTCGCGCTCTGCGACGGCCTGCCGCTCGCGCTGCGCGCCGCGGCCGCCCAGCTGACGGCCCGCCCGCGCTGGCGGCTGGGCCGGATCGCGGCGGCGCTGCGCGACGAGCGGCAGCGGCTGGCCCTGCTGTCCGCCGAGGACACGGGTGTGGCGGCGGCCCTGCGTGCCTCGGCGGCTCGTCTGTCGGAGGACGACGCCCGCCTCCTGAGCGCGCTGGGCGCGGGCTTCTCGCGCGTCGTGGACGCCTCGGACGTCGCCGAACTCGCGGGCGCGGACCCCGACGTGACGCGCTACGGCCTGGACCGGCTGGCGGAGATGCACCTGGTGGACGAGGAGGCGACGGGGCGGTACGTCATGAGCGACCTGGTGAAGCTCTTCGCGCAGCGGCCGCCGCCGGAGCCGGGCGACTGATCGCGGCGCGGCTCGAACAGAGCGTGGGCAAAGCCTGGGGCAAGACCACACATTCGGGGCACCCAATCCCGAAACGTTAGCGGAGCGTTAGCCGTATGCCAATGCACTGCGGAATGATCCATGCCGTACCGACCGGCCGACATCCCATCGGGGGATCCACCATGACTCGTACCCGCACCCTGCGCCTCGCCGCGGCCGCGCTCACCGCGGCGGCGGCCCTCTCCCTGACCGCCTGCGGCGGCAGCGACGGTTCGGGCGCAAAGACCAGCGGGAAGGCCGACACCTCGGCGGCCGACGGGCAGGGGCAGTCGGCGGACGACTCGGGACAGGCGGACACGGCGCAGGCCGCCACGGCCTCGAAGGACGGCAAGGACGGCGCCAAGGGCACCTGCACGGCCGCGAACGTCAAGGTGGAGGCGAAGGCCGTCCAGACGCCCGTCAACCACCTGCTCCTGGTGGCCACCAACACCTCGAAGAGCCCCTGCCACGCGTACAACTTCCCGTTCGTCCGCTTCGACGCCGACCAGGCGACCGCGGGCGTCGTGGAGGAGAGCCGCCCGCAGGGCGTCATCACGCTGGCGCCGGGCAAGGCGGCCTACGCGGGTGTCATCACCTCGGCCGCGGACGGCTCGGGCGGTGCCGGCCGTGACGCGAAGAAGCTGGGCGTCTCCTTCCAGGGTTCGGACGGCAACGGCAGCGTCGGCGACCAGGCGTCGGTGGACCTGCCCGGAGGCAAGGTCCACGTCGACGACGCGGCGCGCGTCACGTACTGGCAGAAGGGGTCGCCCGAGGCGCTGAAGTGGTAGTCCGGGCCCGCGCCTGAGGTCTCGGTCGGCCTCAGCCGGCCAGGCCCGCCAGCACCAGAGGCAGCCGCGAGGCCCCGCCCTCCGCCACGCGCACGGGAACTCCCCAGTCCTGCTGGTGCATGTGGCACGCCGGGTACTCGTTGTCCGGGTCGTCGTCGCACGAGGCGGCCATCGCCGAGACGTGCAGGACGCCCTCGGTCACGCCGTCCGCCAGGACGAGGTCGCGGCCCAGGTCGGTGCCGGGGCCCGAGCCCTCCGCCAGGAGCTCCGGAGGGGTGGAGCTGACGAGCAGGCGGGTGGACGGGCCGTAGCGGGTGTCGAGCTTCTGTCCGGCCGGGGCCTGGAAGACGACGTCGAGCCGCAGCCGCCCGGGGGCGATCTCGGTGGCGGCGCGCTGCGTGCGGTGGGCGACGGCCTCGACCCGTACGGCCTCCTCGGGCAGCCGCAGCCGCGTCAGGCGGTGCCGGGCGGACTCCACGACCACGATGTCGTCACCGGCGAGCACGGCGTCGGACGGCTCGCGCAGGTCGGTCGCGAGCGTGGTGACCTGGCCGGTGGCCGGGTCGAAGCGGCGCAGCGCGTGGTTGTAGGTGTCGCAGACGGCGACGGAGCCGTCGGGCAGGGCGGTCACGCCCAGGGGGTGCTGGAGGAGGGCCTGCGCGGCGTCGCCGTCGCGGTGGCCGAAGTCGAAGAGGCCGGTGCCGACGGCGGTGCGGACGGCGAAGCCGTCGCCGTCCCGCTCGACCCAGCGCAGGGCGGAGGTCTCGGAGTCGGCGACCCAGAGCCGGTCCTCGGTCGCCGCGAGCCCGGACGGCTGCGCGAACCACGCCTCGGCCGCCGGTCCGTCGACCAGGCCCTCGTTGGTCGTGCCGGCCGCGACCTCGACGGCCTGGGTCTTCGGGTCGTACGTCCACAGCTGGTGGACGCCCGCCATGGCGATCCAGACGCGGCCGGCGAACCAGGCCACGTCCCAGGGGGAGGAGAGGCTGATCTCGGTCGCGGGGCCGGAGGTGGGCTGTCCCTGCATCCACTGCCTGCCCGTCCCGGCGAGGGTCGTGACCGCGCCGGTCTCCGGGTCGTACGCCCGCAGCGCGTGGTTCACGGTGTCGGCGACGACGACCCGGCCGTCGGGCAGCAGCGCGAGCCCCTGCGGTTCGCTGAAGCTCTCCGGCCCGAAGCCGCGTTCGCCGGTGCCGACGCGGCGTACGACGGTCTCGGCGTCGGCGGCGAGCTCCACGAGCTGGTGGCGGGTGGAGTCCGAGACGAGGAAGGTGCCGCCGGGCAGCCGCACGGCCTTGCCGGGGAAGCGGAGGTCGGTGGCCACGGGCTCGGGCGCGACGTACGGCCCGTCACCGCGCCGCAGCGTCCCCTTGGCCCCGTGCTCGGCCTCCAGCTCAGCCACCAGTGCCTCAAGAGCGTGCGCGTGCCCCTCGCCGGCGTGCTGGGCGACGATGTAGCCCTCCGGGTCGATCACGACGAGCGTGGGCCAGGCGCGCACGGCGTACTGCTTCCACGTCGCGAGCTCGGGGTCGTCCAGGACGGGGTGGTGCACCTCGTACCGCTCGACGGCGTCGACCACGGCCTGGTGCTCGGCCTCGTGCACGAACTTCGGCGAGTGCACGCCGATGATCACCACGGTGTCGCGGTGCTTCTCCTCCAGCTCGCGCAGCTCGTCGAGGACGTGCAGGCAGTTCACACAGCAGAACGTCCAAAAATCGAGAATCGCGATGCGTCCTCGCAGGCCGGCGAGGGTCAGGTCGATTCCGCCGGTGTTCAGCCAGCCGCCCTTGCCGATCAGTTCGGGGGCTCGGACCCGGGCGCCGCGGGGAGCGGGGGAAGCAGTGTTCATGGTTCAAGGGTGCCATCCCGGTGTGAACGCGCGATCACAAGAGCTTGGCCTGGCGGACGGTAAGGGGACACGGCACGGACAGTCCGGCCTGTTGCCTTGTTTTCCGCTCCGCCGGCCTGCCGGAGCACCTAGAGTTGACGTGTCCGGAGCCCGGCTCCAGGACAGGGCCGGGGAGCCGCACGAAGGTACGACTCCCCGGGGTTTCGCGAGGAGACCCCCGTCAGGATCCGCTGTGGTGTCCGACCAGCTCGAGGACCAGTCGAGCGATATTGGTCAGGAACGACACCACGGCGAGAAGGATCCCGACCGGGGTCTTTCGCCATCCGCATGGTTGCCGTCGATCAGCTGCCATGCATGTCACCTCCGTGCGTGCGAACGATGGGATACGGCACGGGTGGACAGCGCATGTTCCGCGGACCTCGACAACTCCGCGCTGGAACCCTACGCAGGCGGTCCGGGGGCACATGCCACATCCAGAAGTTCGCCAGGGTTTCGCCAGGGGTCGCAAGGTACCCGCCGCCCAACTGACCGGGGCAGACTGGTTTTTCGTAGGGATTGCAGATTGGAATGAGGCTCACTGGAGACTCCCAAGCCTGGAATGGAGGTTGTCCATGCCCGCTCGCAGGAAATATCCGCCGGAGCTGAAGCGGGAGGCGATGCGCATGGTCCACGACCTGCGCCGCCGCAACGGCACGCCCTACGGCTCGATCTCGGAGGTCTCCCGGGAGCTCGGCATCGGCCGCGAGACGCTCCGCGCGTGGATACGCCAGGGAGAGATCGACTCCGGGATCCGGCCGGGCAGGTCCACCTCGCACGCCCAGCGCGTCAAGGCGCTGGAGAAGGAGCTCGCCGAGGTGAAGCGGGCCAACAAGATCCTGCTGGAGGCAGGGGGTTTTATCGCCCGGGCGCTCGACCCGCGCGCGGAACGCTGACCGCGTTCGTCGACCTCCGCCGGGAGGAGTTCGGGGTCGAGCCGATCTGCCGCACCCTGGGGATCGCCCCGTCCACCTATTACGCGCACAGCGCCCGGCGCGCCTCGAAACGCAAACGTGCCCCCGCGGAGTCCGCACGGCCGGGCGATGCCATCAGGACGCTGGCCGTCGACTACACCCTGCTGGACACCCCGAGGGCCGGCAGCCCCTCCGGGACGCTCTACACGATCTTCGTGCTGGATCTCTCCTCGTCCGCCGTCCTCGCCTGGTGCGTCAAGGACGACCTCCGCCCCGAGTTCGTCTTCGCCGCCCTGGAGCTGGCCCTGGTCACCCCCTTCAGTCACCGGCTCGGCGCGAGCCTCCCGCTCCGGGCGGAGATCCGCTGCACGCACCGGCTCCAGCGGACCGACACGGTGCGCGCCGTCGCCACCGCCGGCGACGTCGCCCTGGAGCGCACGATGCACGCGCACAGCAGTGACTACCGCGAGTTCCTGCGGCAGCACCAGGACGTCCACTCACCGGAGGCGGTGGAGGGGAAGACGTGGGCGTGGGTCTCGCTGCACAACGAGGAGGTGGCCAAGAGGCTGCTGGACCCGGAGCGCCCGGCGGCCGGCCGCTAGCGGCCGAGCACGCGGTCCTTGAGCGCCGGGAAGGACTCCCGCGTCTTCGCGACCTTCGCCATGTCCAGGTCCGCCGTGAGGACTTCCTCGGCCGCCCCGGCCTGGGCCAGCGTCTCGCCCCAGGGGTCGACGATCAGGCTGTGGCCCGCCTGGGGGACGCCCGCGTGGGTGCCCGCCGTGCCGCAGGCGAGGACGTACGACTGGTTCTCCACCGCCCTGGCGCGGGCCAGCAGCGTCCAGTGGTCGCGGCGGCGCTCCGGCCAGCCGGCCGGCACGACGAGGGTCTGGGCACCGGCGTCGACCAGGGCGCGGAAGAGCTCGGGGAAGCGCAGGTCGTAGCAGGTGGCCAGGCCCAGCGTGGTGTCCGGCAGGGGGGCGGTGACGACTTCCGTGCCCGCGCCCATCAGGACCGCCTCGCCCTGGTCGAAGCCGAAGCGGTGGATCTTGCGGTAGGTGCGGACCAGCTCGCCCTCGGGCGAGAAGACCAGGGAGGTGTTGAAGACCGTGCCGGACTCCGTCAGTTCGGCGATCGAACCGGCGTGCAGCCAGACACGCGCGTCGCGCGCGGCCTCGGCCATCGCCGAGGCGGTGGGCCCGTCCAGGGCCTCGGCACCGGTGGCGAAGGACTCGTAGGCGAAGGCCCCGACGTGCCACAGTTCGGGCAGCACCACGAGGTCACTGCCCCGCTGTTCGCGTACGAGCCCGGCCACGCGCGAGCGCCGCGCGCCGGTCGGCTCCGCGTCGGAGACGTCGACCTGGATCAAGGAGACGCGCACGGTACCACCAATCTCAGCGTCCGAAACCACTGCCAGCCTGCCCGTGCGCAGCGTAACTTAACTGCTGAACACCCGAAGAGCACTTGCCCCGCAGCCGACGCAGCACGAGCAGCCAATCCGCGCACGCACCGCCCGAGGGATTCCGTGACCGTCCACCCCAGTCTTCAGCCCGTCATCGACGCCTGGACCCACTCCATCGAAGCGATCCACGAGTTGGTGAGACCGCTCGCCGAGAGCGACTGGAACAGGCCCACCGAGTGCCCCGGGTGGTCGGTGCGCGATGTGGTCTCGCACGTCATCGGCGTGGAAACCGAATTCCTGGGCGAACCACGGCCGATCCACACGCTGCCGCGCGATCTCTACCACGTCACCGACGAGTTCTCGCGCTACATCGAGGTGCAGGTCGACGTGCGGCGCTGTCACACCGCCCTGGAGATGACCTCCGAGCTGGACCTCATCATCCTCCGGCGCTGCCGGCAGCTGCGGAACGAGCACCGGGGCCCGCAGACGCCGGTCCGCTGGCCGCTGGGCTCGGGCAACGACCAGCCGCTCGAACGGGCCCTGACCGTACGGGCCTTCGACGTGTGGACGCACGAGCAGGACCTGCGGCGCGCGCTCGGGATGCCCGGCAACCTCGACTCCCCCGCCGCCGCCATCACCCGTGACTTCCTGCTGGCCGCGCTGCCGAAGGTCGTCGCCAAGGACGCGGCCGCCCCGCCGGGCGCGGCGGTGGTCTTCGACGTGCACGGCCCGCTGGAGTTCCTGCGGACCGTGCGGGTCGACGGCCAGGGCCGGGGGAAGATCGACAGCAGTGTGTCGCTCGGCCCCACGGTGACCCTGGGCATGGACTGGGAGACGTACGCCCGGCTGGCGTGCGGGCGCCTGAAGCCGGACGCGGCGCGGGACCTCGTCAAGGTCGAGGGCGACCCGCGGCTGGCCCGGGCGATCCTGCGGGAGTTCTCGATCACGCCGTGACGCCGACGGTCACGCCGTGATGCCGACGGTCACCCCGTGACGCCGGCGGTCAGACCGGCACGTGCACCGTCTCCACTCTCGACGCCACGGTCCGCTCGTCCTCGCGGCGCTGCGCGCGCGTCCGCAGGCGCAGGATCTGCGACAGCCCCAGCGCCTCCAGGACGAAGACGGAGCAGAACGCGACGCGGTAGTTCTGGCCGGTCGCGTCCAGCAGGAGGCCGACGGCCAGCAGGGTGGTGATCGAGGCGACGAAGCCGCCCATGTTGACGATGCCGGAGGCGGTGCCCTGGCGCTCGGGCGGGTTCGCCGGGCGCGCGAAGTCGAAGCCGATCATCGAGGCGGGGCCGCAGGCGCCGAGGACGACGCACTCCACGATCAGCAGCCACATGGGCGCGTGCGCGGGCCAGACGATGACGGTCGCCCACACCAGGGCGGTCGCCGCGGCCGTGCCGAGCGCGAGCGGCAGCCGGGCGGCGTGGTGGCGGCCGATGATCTGCCCGTAGACCAGCCCGACGGCCATGTTCGACAGCACGACGAGGGTGAGCAGCAGTCCGGCGGTGCCGCGGGAGAGGCCCTGCGCCTCGACCAGGAAGGGCATGCCCCACAGCAGCAGGAAGACCATGGCCGGGAACTGCGTGGTGAAGTGCACCCACATGCCCAGCCGGGTGCCGGGTTCGCGCCAGGCGCGCTGGATCTGCTGCCGTACGAATCCCTTGCCGGAGTGCGGGGCGGCGACCGGTTCGTGGCCCTCGGGGTGGTCCTTGAGGAAGACCAGGAGCAGGACGAGGACGAGCACTCCGGCGGACGCGCTGCCGGCGAAGGTCCGGGTCCAGCCCTCGCTGTGCAGCAGGCGGGCGAGGACGACGGTGGAGACGAGGTTGCCCGCCATCCCGAACAGCGCGGCGACCTGCGCGATCATCGGGCCGCGGCGGGCGGGGAACCAGCGGGCGCCGAGCCGCAGCACGCTGATGAACGTCATGGCGTCGCCGCAGCCGAGCAGGGCGCGGCTGGCGAGGGCCGTCCCGTAGGAGTGGGAGAGCGCGAAGGCGAGCTGTCCGGCGGTGAAGAGGACGACGCCGAGGCCGAGGACCTTCTTGGTGCCCAGCCGGTCGACCATCAGGCCGACGGGTATCTGCATGCCCGCGTAGACGAGCAGTTGGAGTATGGAGAAGGTGGACAGCGCGGAGGCGTTGATGTGGAAGCGCTCGGCGGCGTCGATCCCGGCCACGCCGAGGCTCGTGCGGAAGATGATCGCGACGAAGTAGACGCCGACGCCGAGGCTCCAGACCGCGACGGCGCGACGGCCGCCGGGCGGGTCGCCGGGCAGCGCCGCGGCCGGCTGGCTCATCGGACGTCTCCCTGCGCGAGGTTGCGCACCCAGCTCACGTGCTGGTCGACGACGTCGACGGCGGCGAGGGCGTCGCCCGCGCGCAGGGCTTCGAGGATCTCGCTGTGCTCGGCGTGGTTCTTGGCGATGCGGTCGGGGTGGGCGTGCATGACGGCCACGCCCATCCGCAACTGCCGGTCGCGGAGCTGGTCGTAGAGGCGGGAGAGGATCTGGTTGCCCGCGTTGCGGACGATCTCGGCGTGGAAGGCGCGGTCGCTGACGGAGACGGCGGCCAGGTCGCCCGCGTCCGCCTGGCGCCGCATGTCGTCGAGGAGTTCCTCCAGGCGCTCGATGAGGCGCCGGGGGGCGGGGACGGCCTTGGCGGCGGCGTACTTCTCCACCAGCAGGCGGGTCTCGACGACGTCCGCGATCTCCTGCGCGGACACGGCGAGGACCAGCGCGCCCTTCTTCGGATAGAGCTTGATCAGCCCTTCCGCCTCCAGCCGCAGCAGCGCTTCCCGCACGGGTGTCCGGGACACCCCGACCGCCTCGGCCAGGTCTCCTTCGGTCAGCAGCGTCCCGCCTTCGTAGTGGCGGTGGAGTACGGCGTCCTTGATGTGGGTGTAGACGCGGTCGGCGGCTGGGGGCTGCTTGGTGGGGAGGGGCAGGTCGGCGGCGGGAGCGGTTGGCATGCGCACAGCTTAGATACAACACGTATGCGTGAGGAGGGGGTGTCCGCGATCCGGACGAGGAGGGTGTCCACGGCCGTCCAGGCGATGGGGCGACGGTGCAGGGGGCCGACTAGACGCCCGCCCAGCCGTCCAGGGGCGTGATGAAGACGAAGCGGAGGTCCGGGCGCTGTATCGGCAGCAGCACGTGCGTCGTCACACGGACCTCCGCGTTCCCGTGGTACGGCAGCCGCAGCCGGAAGACGTGCCCGTCGCGGTGCTCGACGACGTCGTGCTCCTCGGCCCAGATCCGGCGGCAGTCCGCGTCCGCGTCGAGGATGTCCGTAACCAGCGCCCGGAGTTCCGCGTTCGCGGGATCGCTGTTGGCGGCGACGCGCAGCATCGCGAGATAGATGCGCGCGCAGCTGTCCTCCCAGTCGAGCATCTGCTCGCGCGCCTCGGGGGCGAGCAGGGCCCAGCGCATGAGATTCGCCCCGGGGCGCTGGGCCCAGGGAAACCATTCGCCCATCAGGGAATTCGTGGCGACGACATTCCAGGCGACGTCGGAGAGATATGCGGGATAGGAAACCTGCTGTTCCAGCAGCGCTTTGACGCCGTTGGGCAATTCTCGCTGGTCCCGGGAGAGTTCGGGCGGGCGGCGGCCGCAGACGGCGAGGAAGAGGGTCAGGGTCTCCGCGTCGCTCAGCCGCAGGGCCTGGGCCACGCGCAGCAGGAAGCTCTCCGAGAAGTCCTGGCGGCGCCCGGCCTCCAGCGCGCGGTACCACCCCTCGCTCACCCCGGTCAGCCTGGCCACATGCGCCTGGGAGAGCCGTCTGCCGGGGGGCGGGAACGTGCCGCGGAGTTCGCGGACGGTGCGGGCGTCGACGCGCGCCCGCCAAGCCCGGAGGAGCCGGCTGATGGATTCGCCGTCCACCCGGTCGACGCCTTCCACGCGCCCTCCAAATCCGACACTGCAAGTGTTGGTCAATGTTAGGTAATTTGCCCAGCACGGGCTATTCCACCCCCTGCCAGGGTGGTGACCCGAGGCCGCTCCGCAGCAGGACGAAGGGCCCGGACGCTGCTCTCTCCTCACTGGAGGGGGGTGAGGAGAGAAGCGTCCGGGCCCTCCGTCTTCCACTGTTCAACGGTTTTCTTTTCAACCGCTTTTGCAGGTGTTCAACCGCGTTTGCCGGTGGGCGGCCGGATTTCCCGCTCGGCCGCCCGGCCGGAAATCAGCCCCAGGTGATGAGGCGCTGCGGATTCTCCAGCACTGCCGCGATGTCGGCGAGCACCTTCGAGCCGAGCTCGCCGTCGACCAGGCGGTGGTCGAAGGAGAGCGCCAGCGTCGTCACGTGGCGCGGCTTGACCTTGCCCTTGTGGACCCACGGCTGGAGCTTGATGGCGCCGAAGGCCAGGATCGCGGCCTCGCCCGGGTTGAGGATGGGCGTGCCGGTGTCGATGCCGAAGACGCCGACGTTGGTGATGGTGACCGTGCCGCCGGACATCGCCGCCGGGCTGGTCTTCCCCTCCCGCGCCGTGGAGACGAGCTCGCTCAGTGCCGCCGACAGCTCGGGCAGGGTCTTGGCGTCCGCGTCCTTGATGTTCGGCACGATCAGGCCGCGCGGCGTGGCCGCCGCGATGCCCAGGTTCACGTAGTGCTTGAGGACGATCTCCTGGTTGTCCTCGTCCCAGGCCGCGTTGACGTCCGGGTTCCGCTTGATCGCCACGAGCAGGGCCTTGGCGACCAGCAGCAGCGGGTTGACCCGCAGCCCGGCCATGTCCGGGTCGTCCTTGAGCTTCTGGACGAGCTTCATCGTGCGGGTCACGTCGACGGTGACGAACTCCGTGACGTGCGGCGCGGTGAAGGCGCTCGCGACCATCGCCTGGGCGGTGGCCTTGCGGACGCCCTTGACCGGGATCCGCGTCTCGCGGGCACCGGTGGCCGGGGCCTGCGCGGCCTCCGTGACCGCCGCCGGCTCCTCCGCGGCCGGGGCGGGCGCGGTGCGCGCGGTGGCGGCGGCGTGTACGTCCTCACGGGTGACGACGCCGTCGGTCCCGGTCGGTACGACGGCCGCCAGGTCGATGCCGAGATCCTTGGCGAGCTTGCGCACGGGCGGCTTGGCCAGCGGGCGGCCGGCGGAGGCGGCCTGGGCGGCCGGCTCGGGCGCTATGGGCGCCGGGGTCGCGGGCGCGGCCACGGGGGCCGCCGCCGGGGCCGTGTGGCCGTTCAGCTCCGCCTGCACGGCGGCCGTCACGGAGGACGGCTGCGCGGCGGCCTTGCGCGGCCGGCGCTTGGTGGACGACGGCGCGGCGCCGTACCCCACGAGCACCGCCTGGCGCTCCGGCGCGGCCGGGGCCTCCGGCTCGGCGGGGGCGGCGGGCGCGGCACTCTCCTCGGCCACCGGCCCGGAACCCGGAGCGGTGTCGACGGAGATGATCACCTGCCCGACGTCGACGGTCGTGCCCTCGGGGAAGCGCAGCTCGTGCACCACGCCGTCGAAGGGGATCGGCAGTTCGACGGCGGCCTTGGCGGTCTCCACCTCACAGACCACCTGGCCGTCGGAGACGGTGTCCCCGACGCCGACATACCACTTGAGGATCTCGGCCTCCGTGAGCCCCTCGCCCACGTCGGGCATCTTGAACTCGCGGAAACGCTGGCCGTTTGCGGTGCTTGCAGTCATGGTCACGACTCTCCTCGAACCCCTCAGTACGCCAGCGCGCGGTCGACGGCGTCGAGCACCCGGTCCAGTCCCGGAAGGTACTCGTCCTCCAGCCGGGACGGCGGGTACGGCGCGTGATATCCGCCGACCCGGAGCACCGGTGCCTCCAGGTGGTAGAAGCAGCGCTCGGTGATCCGCGCGGCGATCTCCGCGCCCGTGCCCAGGAAGACCGGGGCCTCGTGCACGACGACCAGCCGGCGGGTCCGCTCGACGGACGCCTGGATCCCGTCGAAGTCGATGGGCGACATCGACCGGAGGTCCAGGACCTCCAGGGACTTGCCCTCCTCGGCGGCCGCCGAAGCGGCCTCCAGACAGGTCTTCACCATCGGACCGTAGGCGGCGAGGGTGAGGTCCGTGCCGGAGCGCACGGTGCGCGCGGTGTGCAGCGGCCCGGGGATCGCCTCGGTGTCGACCTCGGACTTGTCGTGGTAGCGGCGCTTGGGCTCGAAGTAGATGACCGGGTCGTCGCTCTGGATGGCCTGCTGGAGCATCCAGTAGGCGTCGGAGGCGTTCGACGGGGAGACCACCTTCAGGCCCGCCACGTGCGCGAAGAGCGCCTCGGGCGACTCGCTGTGGTGCTCCACCGCGCCGATCGCGCCGCCGTAGGGGATGCGGATGACGACCGGCAGCTTGATCTTGCCGAGCGCGCGGGCGTGCATCTTGGCGAGCTGGGTGACGATCTGGTCGTACGCGGGGAACACGAAACCGTCGAACTGGATCTCCACAACCGGGCGGTAGCCGCGCAGGGCCAGGCCGATCGCGGTGCCCACGATGCCGGACTCGGCGAGCGGGGTGTCGATGACACGGTCCTCGCCGAAGTCCTTCTGCAGGCCGTCGGTGACGCGGAAGACGCCGCCGAGCTTGCCGACGTCCTCGCCCATGACCAGGACCTTGGGGTCGGCTTCCAGGGCGGTGCGCAGGGAGGCGTTGATCGCCTTGACGATCGAGAGCTTCTCGGCGGACATCAGTGGCTCTCCTCGGCGAACGAAGCCTGGTAGGCGGCGAACTGGGCGCGCTCCTCGTCGACCAGCGCGTGGCCGTCGGCGTAGATGTTCTCGAAGATCGCCATGTTGTCGGGGTCCGGCATCGTCCGGACGACGTCGCGCACCCGCTTGGCGAGCGCGTCGGACTCGGTCTCCAGGGCGGCGAAGAACGCCTCGTCGGCGTGGCCCTCGCGGTCCAGGTACGTCCGCAGGCGCAGGATCGGGTCCTTCGCCTCCCACAGCTCGCGCTCCTCGTCCCGGCGGTACTTCGTCGGGTCGTCGGAGGTGGTGTGGGCGCCCATGCGGTAGGTGAACGCCTCGACCAGCGTGGGTCCCTCGCCGGTGCGGGCGCGCTCCAGGGCGGCCTTGGTGACGGCGAGGACGGCGAGGACGTCGTTGCCGTCGACCCGTACGCCCGGGAAGCCGTAGCCCTGCGCGCGCTGGTAGAGCGGGACGCGCGTCTGCTTCTCGGTGGGCTCGGAGATGGCCCACTGGTTGTTCTGGCAGAAGAAGACGACGGGGGCGTTGTAGACGGCCGAGAAGGTGAACGCCTCGGCCACGTCGCCCTGGCTGGACGCGCCGTCGCCGAAGTAGGCGATCACGGCGGAGTCCACGCCGTCCTTGGCCACCCCCATGGCGTAACCGGTCGCGTGCAGTGCCTGCGAGCCGATGACGATCGTGTAGAGGTGGAAGTTGTTCTCGTTGGGGTCCCAGCCGCCGTGGTTCACACCGCGGAACATGCCGAGCAGGTTGGTGGGGTCGACCCCGCGGCACCAGGCGACGCCGTGCTCGCGGTAGGTCGGGAAGACGTAGTCGTCGGGGCGGGTGGCCCGGCCGGAGCCGATCTGGGCGGCCTCCTGGCCCAGCAGCGAGGCCCACAGGCCCAGTTCGCCCTGGCGCTGGAGGGTGGTCGCCTCGGCGTCGAACCGGCGCGTCAGCACCATGTCCCGGTACAGGCCGCGCAGTTCCTCGGGCGTCAGGTCGATGGAGTAGTCGGGGTGCTCGACCCGCTCGCCCTCCGGCGTCAGCAGCTGTACGAGCTCGGGCTCGCCGGCCCGCGCCGCACCGGCCTTGGCGCCGGCGCGCTTGCTGCTGCCCCGGCGCGGCTTGCGCGCGGCAGTGCTGTCCACAGTCACGTGTGCTCCTCCGTCTGTCCGGCCCCCGGGGTCGCCGGTGGCCGGAAGGGGTCCCCCCGCCGTGAGGCAGGGGAATGCTCGCCCGGTCCACGACGGCACACGGGGTGGGTGTGCCGAGGCCGGAACCGGGCGTGACAGGCGCCCCGGCGAATGGCCTGCAATAAGCACGTTACCCAGAAGGCCGCATTCCTGCGAAACCCCGCCTGACCTGCAATTTTGCTTGGATTTCCAAGTAAATCGAGAAAGCGGGACAACGCTCCTGGTCACGTCCTTGTGAGCACAGCCCTGCGGACTGCCGGAACGACCGCACGTTATCCCGGAGGACAAGAGCAGGGGAAGAGTTGGTGTGTGAGACTGTGACTGTGCCCGAACAACGAAAAATCACGGTATTTCTGCTCGATGACCATGAAGTGGTCCGCCGCGGGGTGCACGAGATGCTCTCCGTGGAGGAGGACATCGAGGTCGTGGGCGAGGCCGGAACGGCCGCGGACGCCTTGGTGCGCATTCCCGCGACCAGGCCGGATGTCGCCGTTCTGGACGTTCGCCTTCCGGATGGCAGCGGAGTGGAAGTCTGCCGGGAAATCCGTTCTCAGGACCAGAACATCAAATGCCTGATGCTCACCTCCTTCGCGGATGACGAGGCACTCTTCGACGCCATCATGGCGGGGGCTTCCGGTTACGTACTGAAGGCGATCCGTGGCAATGAGCTGCTGTCGGCCGTGCGGGACGTGGCGGCCGGGAAATCCCTGCTCGACCCGGTGGCGACCGCGCGGGTGCTGGAGCGGCTGCGCGACGGCAAGGACCCCAAGGGCGACGACCGGATGGCGAGCCTGACCGACCAGGAGCGCCGCATCCTCGACCTGATCGGCGAGGGGATGACCAACCGCGCCATCGGCGAGCGGCTGCACCTGGCCGAGAAGACCATCAAGAACTACGTCTCCAGCCTGCTGTCCAAGCTGGGCATGGAGCGGCGCTCCCAGGCGGCCGCCTATGTGGCCCGCATGCAGGCCCAGAAGCGCTGACACGGCCGGTTCCCCGTTTCCCCCTTTTCGGGACCAACGTCCCAGGTCCCAGGGCCGGGTGCCCCTAGGGACGAGTGACACCACCGGGCACAGTGGTGCCATGCTCAACGCGCCTCCCGGGCCCACCGACGAATTCGACGAATACCGCGCGCTCGAACTGCTCGCCCGCATGCCCTACGGCAGGCTGTCCGTGAGCATGCGCGCGCTGCCTTTCGTCACCGTGGCCCGGCACATCGTCTCCGGCCGCTCGGTCGTGCTGCGGATGCACGCGGGCTTCGGCTACGCGCAGGCGTGCGACGGCAACGTGGTCGCGTACGGCGCCGACAACCTCAGCAACCGCCGGGAGGGCGACGAGGACGTCCGGACCGTGCAATTCGTGGGCACGGCGCGGCTCTTCACTCCGTCGGCCGCCGAGCTGGAGCTCTTCGGCCGGGCGCCGCGCACCGCGGACGACGCGCCCTTCGTTCCCGAATACCTGTGCATCGAACCGCAGTTCATCACGCTGCATCGCCTCGAAGGCGTCCCCGCGCGACAGGTCGCGCACTTCGCCTGATCTAACATTTGGAGCGTG
This sequence comes from Streptomyces sp. NPDC001407, assembly GCF_042895325.1. Taxonomy (NCBI): domain Bacteria; kingdom Bacillati; phylum Actinomycetota; class Actinomycetes; order Kitasatosporales; family Streptomycetaceae; genus Streptomyces; species Streptomyces sp. NPDC001407. Next base: position 227,633 of record NZ_JBIAWF010000010.1, on the reverse strand, counting down.
CCGCGCTCACTTGTCTCCCCGCTCGTCGCCACCACTGTTCACAGCGGGACCGGCCGGGACGGCGGACTCCAAGCACCGGGCAGCGGCACGCTGCACGCCCTGCTGCGGCGGTACGGCAACGCCGGCACGCCGCTGGCCTGCGTCCCGCTGACCGAGGGCCTGCTCAACCGCGGCTACCGCCTCACCACCACGCGCGGGGCCTTCTTCCTCAAGCACCACCTCGACGGCGACCACGCGGCCATCGCCCGCCAGCACCGCGTCACCCTGCGGCTGGCCGCCCTGGGCCTGCCCGTCGCCCCGCCGGTCGCCGACGCCGACGGCTCCACCGTGACGGTCCTCGGCGGCCGCTGCTACGCCCTGCACCCCTGGGTCGAGGGCCGCCACCACGACGGCGGCGAGCTGACCCGCGCGCAGTCCCGCCGCCTGGGCACGCTCCTGGGCCAGGTCCACACCTGCCTGGCGAAGGTCTGCCCGCAGGAGCCCCCCGATTCTCCGGGCGGCGCCGAGAAGGGCCCTGGAGGCCCTTCTGCGGGCCCAGGAGGACCGGGGCGGGACCCAGGAGCCCCGCGAGCCTCCGAGGGGCCGCAGGACGCCGCGGCGGACCCCCAGGACACCTACGCCCTCATCGAGGAGCTCCTCGTGCTCGTGCGGCGCGGCCCCCGGGACTCCTTCGACGAGCTCGCCGAGCACCGCCTCGTCGAACGCCGCGCCCTGCTGGAGCGGCACGCGCACCGCCGCCCCGCCGCCGCCCCCGCCCGCGGGTGGGTGCACGGCGACTTCCACCCGCTCAACCTCCTCTACCGGGGCGGCGAGCCCGCGGCGATCATCGATTGGGACCGCCTGGGCGTCCAGCCCCGCGCCGAGGAGGCCGTACGGGCCGCGGTGATCTTCTTCCTGCGGCCCGACGGCACGCTGGACCTCGCGAAAATACGCCCCTACGCGCGCGCCTACCGACGCGCGTGCGGCGCCGGTGCGGCCGAACTGGCGGCGGCGGTGCACCGGGTGTGGTGGGAGCGGCTCAACGACTTCTGGATGCTTCGCTGGCGCTATCAGCTGGGCGACCACCGCGCCGACCCCGGCTTCCCCGCGTCCGCGGCGCTGGCCGTGTGGTGGACGCGGGCGTACGGCTCCGTGCGCGACGCCTTCACGGACTGAGCCCGCCTCCCGGTGCGGGAGGCGGGCTCAGGTGTCCGTGTGCCGTGCGGTCAGCCGCCCAGGGCGCCCTGGACGGTGTTGCCGGTGGTCGTACCCGGCGGTGTCGGGTGCTCGGTCGGCGGCTTCGGGTCGTCCGTCGGCGGCTTGTTCGTCGGGTTGGTGTCCCCCGTCGGGCCGGTCGTGGGGCCGTCCGTCGGGTTGTCCGTCGGGCCCTTCGAGTGGTGGCCACGGGACGGTGCGGTGGACGGCTCGTCGTTCCCGCTGCCGCCCGTCTGGTCGGTGTCCCGGCTGTGACCGCCGGGGTAGTCCCCACCGGGCTGCTGGCTGTGCGGCCGCTGGCTGGGCGACTCCGCCGTGGACGGCGTGCCGGGGGACGACGGACCGGTCGACGTCTTGTCGGTCGTCTTGTGGTTGTCGGCGCCGGTGGACTTGGTCTGGTTCAGCGCGTAGACCACGCCCGCCGCTATGGCGAGCACCGCGAGCACGGCGACCAGCACCATCTTGCCCTTGCCGCCACCGCCGTTGCCGCGACCGCGGCCGCCGTGACCGCCGTTGTAGCCGTCGAAGCCGCCGTCGTCGCCGTTGCGGGACGGGATGAGCGGCTGCTGCGAGGTGTCACCGTGCAGCGGGTGCGGCATGGCGGTGGTGCCCGCCATGCCGCCGCCCATGCCGCCACCCATGCCGAGGGCCTGTGTGGCGGCGGTGGCGTGCGCGACCGGTCCGGTGTCCCAGGAGCCCGTGTGGGCACCCGCGTCGTGCAGCATCTGGAGCGCGTACTGCACCAGCCCGCGCATCTCCTCCGCGCTCTGGAACCGGTCGTCCGGGTCCTTCGCGAGGGAGCGCATGACCAGCCCGTCGAGCTCCGGCGGCACGCTGCCGAGGACCTGCGAGGGCGGCACGGGGGTGTCCTGCACGTGCTGGTAGACCACCGACAGCGGGGTCTCGCCGGTGAACGGCGGGCGGAGCGCCAGCAGTTCGTACAGCAGACAGCCGGTGGCGTAGAGGTCCGAGCGCGCGTCGACCGTCTTGCCGAGCGCCTGCTCGGGCGAGAGGTACTGCGGGGTGCCCATGACCATGCCGGTCTGCGTCATGGTGGACGCCGCGCCGTGCAGGGCGCGGGCGATGCCGAAGTCCATGACCTTGACGGCGCCGTTGTTGGTGATGATCACGTTGGCGGGCTTGATGTCACGGTGCACGATGCCGTGCTGGTGGCTGTAGGCCAGCGCCTCCAGCACACCCGAGACGATGATCAGCGCCTGCTCGGGCGGCGGGGCCTCGGCGTTCAGCAACAGGTCGCGAATAGTGCGGCCTTCAACCAACTCCATGACGATGTACGGCACGACGTTGCGGCCGACGGTGTCCTCGCCGGAGTCGTAGACCGCGACCACCGCGTGGTGGTTGAGCCCGGCGACGGACTGTGCCTCGCGGGTGAAGCGCGCCTTCGAGACCGGGTCCTCGGCGAGGTCGGCGCGGAGCAGCTTCACCGCGACCGTGCGGCCGAGACGTACGTCCTCGGCGGCGAACACCTCTGCCATGCCACCGCGCCCGAGCCGGTGGGTCAGGCGGTAGCGGCCGTCACCGACCAGCCCGCCGTTACCCCACATTTCAGGCACATCGGGCATACCGCCCCCGTTGGCGTCAGGGTCGGATGGACCCTGGGCGCTCTGCGTCTGTGCCATCAGTCCTCGCCGTCGTGTCTGGCCGCTGCGCGTGGGAAGGCGCTGCGCGGGGAAAACGGTCTTCCGCTAAGGCACGCTACAGGCTCCGGGCCGCGCGCCGGTCCGGGATGGACGCGCTATCAAACCCGTACGGGCCTGAGCAAGGCAAATCTCGTGACGGCTTGTCGCTCATCCCGTCACGGAACGGGCACGCGGCTTGACGTGCCCGCGCCCTCGGGCAGACTTGGCCGAGATATATCGACGGCCGGGCCCGGTCCGGACCAGTACAGCAGGCAGTGCGCCCAAGGGGGAAGTGGAACGATGAGCCAGGACGGCGCACAAGGCCGCTATGCGGGCCGGTCGGTCGGCGGTGGCCGGTATCAGCTGCGCGACCTCCTCGGCGAGGGCGGCATGGCCTCCGTGCACCTGGCCTACGACAGCGTGCTGGACCGCCAGGTCGCCATCAAGACCCTGCACACGGAGCTCGGGCGCGAGGCGTCCTTCCGCGAGCGCTTCCGCCGCGAGGCCCAGGCCGTCGCCAAGCTCACACACACCAACATCGTCTCGGTGTTCGACACGGGCGAGGACGACCTCGACGGGTCGACCATGCCGTACATCGTCATGGAGTACGTCGAGGGCCAGCCGCTGCGCTCCGTGCTCGACACCGACGTCCGGCAGTACGGCGCGATGCCCACCGAGAAGGCGCTGAAGATCACCGCCGATGTGCTGGCCGCCCTCGAGGTCAGCCACGAAATGGGCCTGGTCCACCGCGACATCAAGCCCGGCAACGTGATGATGACCAAGCGCAACGTGGTCAAGGTCATGGACTTCGGCATCGCGCGCGCCATGCAGTCCGGCGTCACCTCCATGACGCAGACCGGCATGGTCGTGGGCACCCCGCAGTACCTCTCGCCCGAGCAGGCGCTCGGCCGCGGCGTGGACGCCCGTTCCGACCTCTATTCGGTCGGCATCATGCTCTTCGAGCTGCTGACCGGGCGGCTGCCCTTCGACGCGGACTCCCCGCTGGCCATCGCGTACGCGCACGTCCAGGAGGAGCCGGTCGCGCCGTCCACGATCAACCGCTCGGTCCCGCCGGCCGTCGACGCGCTCGTCGCCCGCGCGCTGAAGAAGAACCCGAACGAGCGCTTCCCGAGCGCCGAGTCCATGCGCGACGAGTGCGCGCGCGTGGTGGGCACCGCCCAGTCCGCGGCCTCGCCGGTGATCATCGCGGGCGGGGTGCCACCCCGCAGCGGCGCGGGCGTGGGCTCCGCGGTCTTCCCGCCGGTCGACCAGGCACAGGCGCCGGGCCCGCAGGGCGTCCAGATGCCGTACCAGCCGCCCGCCCAGAGCCCGTACAACGGCGGCTACGGCCCCTCCACGCCCCCGCCGGGCCCCCCGGGATACCCGACCCCCGCCCAGTCCTTCCAGGGCGGCCAGAGCGGCCCGGGGACCCCTCCGCCGTACGCGACGCCGGCCCCGATGCCGGGCAACGGCGGCGGCAAGAGCAACAAGCCGGTGCTCATCGGCTCCGCCGTCGTCGCGGTGCTCGCGGTCATCGGTGTGATCGCGGCGATCTCGCTGAACGGCGGCGGCGGTGACTCCGGCAACAAGGCGAAGGAGTCCCAGTCCGCCGCCCCGGTGGCCGGCTCCGGCGGCGGGTCCGCCGGGGGGTCGACCTCGGGCGGCGGCACCGGTGGCTCGCAGTCGCAGCACAAAGAGGGCGACAAGACGAAGACCATCGACAAGCAGAAGTGCACCAACGCCTACGACTACTACAGCGACAAGACGAAGAAGACCGCGCCCAACTTCAGCTACTTCTACGTCGACTCGGTCAAGGCGTGCCTCCAGGCAGCGGGCTGGAAGTACCGCGTCGACGTGCAGCCCGAGAACACCTGGGGCAAGGGGACGGTGCTCAGCCAGACACCCAAGGAGGGCGACCCCTTCGACCCGAAGTCGCCGAGCGACGAGTTCGTGCTGACCGTGTCGACGGGCGACCCGGCCTCGTAAGGGCCACAGCGCCGCCCGGTACGCGTGTGCCCGGTACGTCCTCGGGGGACGTACCGGGCACACGCGCGTCCGTGCCGCTGACCGGCCGGAGGGACGACGGACTAGAGATACGGGCCGGAGCGCGCGCCGCCGTGCTGGTGGCCGCCCTCCTCGTCGTCCCCCAGGACGCCGGGCGGGAGCGCCCTGCGCATCTGCTCCAACTGCGCCCGTGCCGCCATCTGCTGGGCGAACAGCGTGGTCTGGATGCCGTGGAAGAGCCCCTCCAGCCAGCCGACCAACTGTGCCTGCGCGATCCGCAGTTCGGCCTCGGTGGGGATCGTCTCCTCGGTGAAGGGGAGCGACAGGCGCTCCAGCTCCTCCACCAGCTCGGGCGCGAGGCCGTCCTCCAACTCCTTGACGGAGCTGTGGTGGATCTCCTTGAGGCGCACACGGCTCGCCTCGTCCAGAGGAGCGGCCCGGACCTCCTCCAGCAGTTGCTTGATCATGCTGCCGATGCGCATGACCTTGGCGGGCTGTTCGACCATCTCCGTCACCGGGACCTCGCGCGACTCGTCGTCACCCTCCCCGCCGCCGGGGCTGGCGCTGCCGAGAGCCATGCCGTCCGGGCCTACGACCAGGACCTGCGGGCTCTCTTGCGACCGTTCGTTCCTCGGCATATCCATGCCGCCATTCTCTCGCACAGGTGATTTCCCCCTGTTGATGCCCCCGTACACGCCTGATCCACCGTGCCACACGCCCCGCCGCGCGCCCCTGCTTCACTCCGCGCGCCGTCCGGCCTTTTCGCCCCGCCTCGGCCGAATCCGCGCGAGCGTGGCCGGGGAACGCCACGCGTCCCGCCCTCTGCCCAGGCCACACCCTCAGCCGGTCCGCCGCAACCTCAGCGCGATGAAGCCCAGTCCCAGGCCGGTGAGCATCATCCCTGTCCCCAGCGGCAGTACGCGCATGACGCGGTCCTCGTAGGCGGCCTGTTCGCCGCCTCGCCCGTCCGCCCCGGAACCCCGCCCGTCTTCCGGCACCGGACGCGTGCCCGGATGCCGGGGACGCGCCGCGTCCGCCCGTCCACCCGTCCGCTGCGTCGCGGACGGGGACCCGCCAGGCACGGGCTCGGCGGACGCCGTCTCGTCGTCCGCCTCGGATTCCGCGTCGTCCGAGGGCTCCTCGGAGGGGACCGGATCGGTGGCCCGCCCCGGGTGCGTACGTCCCTCACCGGCGGCGTTGCCGGCGAGCCGGCCGTCACCGCCCGGCGGGGCGGGCGTGGGGCCGGAGGGGTAGGCGAACGGCGGTGAGGGCACGAGGTTCGCCCTGCTGTGCGGTGCCTTCGCGGGCGCCTTGGGCGACACTCCGGCCACGCCGCGCGGTGCCCGTCCGGTGGACGACGGCGCGGCGGGCGGCAGGGAGGGGGCGGCGGAGGGAAGGGCCGTGGGTGCGGCGAAGGGGCGTACGGGCGGTGGCGGGGCGGGGCGTCCGGCGCACTGCGCGCCGGGCGCGGCCGTTATGAGCGCCGCGACGACCACCGCTGCCGAGGCGGCGCGGGAGGCCGCCCGTATTCCACCGTTCACGCCGCCGCCCTCCGCCCGAACCGCCGGCCCCCACGCCAACAGCCTCACCCTCACACGCACTCCGCCGTCCGGCGCGTACGAGCGGCCGATCGGGTGACGGTGACGAACGGGCAGGCGGCGGGCGGGCAGCGGGGGAAGGCAGGCGCGGATCATGCGCGAGCGGCATGTTTGCCGCCGCCCTCGCGCTTAATGCCGACGGCTCAGGTGTCGGTGGTCATCAGCGGTCATCAGTGGTCAGCAGCACCTTGCCGACGTGCGAGCTCTCCTCCAGGACGCGGTGGGCCTCCGCGGCTTCCCTGAGCGGCATCGTGCGGTCGACCACGGGCCGTACGCGCCCTCCGGCGATCAGCGGCCAGACGTGCTCCCGTACGGCCGCCACGATCGTCGCCTTCTCCGCGAGCGGACGGCCCCGCAGCGAGGTGCCCATCACGGCGGCGCGCTTGGTGAGCAGCGTGCCGAGGTCCAACTCGGCCTTGCGGCCGCCCTGGAGGCCGATGATGACGAGCCGTCCGTTGACGGCGAGGGCGTCCACGTTGCGCGCGAGGTACTTCGCCCCGACGATGTCGAGGATGACGTCCGCGCCGACGCCGCCGGTGACCTTCGCGAGCTCCTCGACGAAGTCCTGCTCGCGGTAGTCGATGAGGATGTCCGCGCCCAGCTCCCGGCAGCGTTCCAGCTTGTCCCGGCTGCCCGCGGTGACGGCGACGCGCGCGCCGACGGCCTTCGCCAGCTGCACCGCCATCGTCCCGATGCCGCTGCCGCCGCCGTGGACGAGCAGGGTCTCGCCGGGGCGCAGGTGCGCGACCATGAAGACGTTGGACCAGACGGTGGCCGTCACCTCGGGCAGACCGGCCGCGGTGACGAGGTCCAGGCCCTCGGGCACGGGCAGCAGCTGACCGACCGGCACACAGACCTTCTCGGCGTAACCGCCGCCCGCCAGCAGCGCGCAGACCTCGTCGCCGACCGCCCAGCCGCTCACCCCGGGGCCGAGGGCGGCGATCCGGCCGGAGCACTCCAGGCCGGGGTAGGGAGAGGCGCCGGGCGGCGGGTCGTAGAAGCCCTGCCGCTGCACGACGTCGGCGCGGTTGACGGCACTGGCCACGACGTCGACCAGGACCTCTCCGCTGCCGGGGACGGGATCGGGGACCTCGGCCCAGACGAGGGCCTCCGGCCCGCCGGGCTGGGGAATGGTGATCGCATGCATGCTCGCGAGGCTACTCCCGGGTCCCCCCGCCGATCCCGGAACATGGGGCCCATGGCAACAAACCCGCAGCGCCCGGACTCCTGGAAGCCGCCCACCCGGCTCTCGCTCTTCCGCTCGCTCTGGCACCGCACCCGCGGCGAGGCCGAGGACGACGCGGAGGCCGGGCGTTCCATCGTGATGCCCGTCCAGAACGTGGCGGCCCCGCTGCGCCAGGTGCTGCGCCGGCTGATCATGGCGCTGCTGGTGCTCGGTGTCACGACGCTGCTGGTCTATGCCGACCGCGAGGGCTATCACGACAACGCGGACGGCGCGGTCGGCTTCCTGGACTCCGCCTACTACGCGACCGTCACCCTCTCGACGACGGGCTACGGCGACATCACGCCCGTGAGCGACGGGGCGCGGCTGACGAATATCTTCGTGGTCACGCCGTTGCGTGTGTTGTTCCTGATCATCTTGGTCGGTACGACCCTGGAAGTCTTGACCGAACGGACGCGCCGGCAAGTGCGCATCCACCGCTGGAGGTCGCGGATGCGAGATCACACCGTCGTCGTCGGATACGGCACCAAGGGCCGTCACGCGATCGAGACCCTGATCGGCCAGGGCAAGCCGAAGGACAAGATCGTGGTGGTCGACCCGCAGAAGAAGGTCGTGGACGCGGCCTCCAGCGACGGCCTGGTGGGCGTCCTGGGCGACGCCACCCGCTCCGACACCCTCCAGCGCGCCGAGCTGACACGGGCCGCGCAGGTGGTGATCTGCACCGAGCGGGACGACACCGCGGCCCTGGTGACGCTGACGGCGCGGCAGCTCAACAAGCGGGCCACGATCGTGGTGGCCGTCCGGGAGGACGAGAACGTGCCGCTGCTGCGGCAGAGCGGCGCCAACACCGTCGTGACCAGTTCCAGCTCGGCGGGCCGGCTGCTCGGCATGTCGATGGTGAGCCCGAACGTCGGCACGGTCCTGGAGGACCTCCTGACGTACGGCAACGGCCTGGACGTCGTCGAGCGCCCGGTCACCAAGCACGAAGCGGGCAATTCGCCACGCGACTGCGAGGACTTGGTGGTGGCGGTCGTACGCGGCCACCGGCTCCTGCACTTCACCGACCCGGAGGCGGCGACGCTCCACCTCGCCGACCGGGTGATCACCATCCAGTCCCCGGTGGGCAGCGAGGCGGGCTGAGTTCCGGTCAGGCCGCCGCCGGGGCCGCCCAAGGCAGGCTCAGCAGGCCCACCGTGTCGCCCGGTGCCGCGCCTCCGGGCGGGACGACCGCCAGCGCGTCGGCTGCCGCGAGGCCGCGCAGCATGGCGGGCCCGTGGAAGGCCAGGGGCCGTACGCGGTCGCCGGGCAGCCGCAGCACCGGCATCAGGCGGGTGTCCGTGGGGTGCCCCTGCGCGGCCTCGGCGAGGGTGGCCCGGGTGCGGGCCGGCGCGGGACGGCCGGAGAGCGTGCGCAGCAGCGGCTCCGCGAGGGTCAGCAGACCCGCGACGGCGGCCAGTGGATTGCCGGGAAGGCCGACCAGATGGCGGCCGGGCGCGAGCCGGGCCAGCAGCATGGGGTGGCCCGGCCGTACGGCGACGCCGTCGACCAGCAGCTCGGCGCCGACGCGGCGCAGGGTGGGGTGCACGTGGTCGACGGGGCCGGAGGCGGTGCCGCCCGTGGTGAGCACCAGGTCGGCGTCCGAGGCGGTGACCGCGTCGTGCAGGTCGTCCGCGTCGTCGCCGAGGCGCCGGGTCGCGATCATCTCGGTGCCGAGCGCGGCGAGCCAGGGGCCGAGCATGGGCCCCAGGGCGTCCCGGATCCGGCCGCCTTGGGGCAGGCCCTCCCGGAGCAGTTCGTCGCCGAGCACGAGGATCTCGACGCGGGGCCGCCGGGTGACGCGCAGCCGGTCGTAGCCCGCGGCGGCGGCCAGGCCGGCCACGGCCGGGCTGACGGTGGTGCCCTCGGGGAGCAGGTGGTCGCCGTGGCGGCACTCCTGGCCGCGGGGGCGGATGTCCTGGCCGTGGGTGACGCGGCGGGTGGCGTGCAGTTCGCCCTGGTCGGTCACCTTGCCGTGCTCGCTGCGCAGGACGGCGGTGGCTCCCGGCGGGACGCGGGCGCCGGTGGCGATGCGGACGGCGTGTCCGTCGCGGAGGGGCGTGGCACCGGAGTTGTCGGCTCCGGCCAGGACGTCGGTGCCGTCCTGGGGCGGCGGCAGCCGCCAGGGGCCGGGGCCGGAGACCGCCCAGCCGTCCATGGCCGAGGTGTCGAACGACGGGAGGTCGGTGAGGGCGTCCAGGGGATCCGCCAGCACCTGCCCCAGGGCTTCGCCGAGAGTCCGTTCCTCGGCGGGCAGCGCCTCGGCCGCCCGCGCGGCGGTCAGGTGGGCGCGCGGCCAGGGCGTGGCGGAGTGGGGTCGCGGGGGCAGGTGGTCAGCCATGGAGGTGCCGGACGGGGGGCGGGGGGACGACGACGGGTGGGACTGGTGGGGCTGGTGGGTCGGGTTGCCGGTCGGGGAGGGGGCGGCGGAGTCCGAGGCAGACGCGCCCGGGGAAGCGGGCTCGGGGGAGGAGGCGGAATCGGAAGGGCCGGAAGGGCCGGAAGGGCCGGAAGGGCCGGGAGAACCGGGAGGGCCGGGAGAACCGGGAGAGCAGGACGCGCGAGGGGCGAATTCCCCGAAAGGGTCGTCGGCGAAGAGGAATTCGTCGTCTCGTGCCGAGGAAGTGTTGCCGCGGATCCCGTCCGTGGAAGTGCCTTCGCGTCGGGACCCGTTCGTGGACATGCCGCCGCGGCCGCCGCCGACCACGCCACTTCCTATCGGCATCTCGCCGAAGGGGAAATATGCGATGGGGGTTTCGTCCTCATGCAAAGGCGCATCCGGTGACGCGGCAGGGCCGTCGGCATGACCTCCGGTCCGCGGGTCACGAGCGAACAATGCCAACGCCTCGTCGGCGGCCCGGTCGAGTGCGGAATCCGCGTCCTTGTCGGTCATTCCGACTCTTCGGCCTTGTCGTCGGAGCGGGGGGTTTTGTCCGCGGGGGCCGCGGGGGCCTCGGTGTTCACGGGGGCCTCGGGGTTCACGGGGGCTGCGGGCCGGTCTCCCCTGCCGTCTGCGGGCTTGCCCTGTGCGGTCGCGGCTTGCTGCTCCGTGGGGGCGGCGGGAGTGGAAGGCGTGGCAGGCGCGGCCTGTCCGGCGGGCGCGGCAGGCGTGGAAGGCATGGAAGGCGTGGAAGGCGTGGAAGGTGCGGCGGGGGCAGCCTGACCCGCAGGCGCAGCAGGCGCAGCAGGCGCAGCAGGCGCAGCAGGCGCAGCAGGCGCAGCGGACACTACGGGCGCAGCCTGACCCGCGGGCGCGGCTCGTCCAGGGGTTTCCGCCTCCTCGGCGGCCCAGCGCTCGGCCAGCGCGACCGCCTTCCGCGTGAGCTCGGCGACGGCCTCGGGGCCTCCGCCCCGCAGCCCGGCCGCGTAGCCGACCAGGAACGTCGTCAGGGGCGCGGCAGGGCGGGCCACACCGTGCGCGGCGTCGCGCGCGAGATCCAGAAGGGCGGCCGTGTCGACATCGAGATCGATGCCGAGTTCGGCCTTGGCAGCGGTGATCCATTCATCCAGCACCCTTCCATCGTCCCTGATGCGCGCGCGGGCGGCGGCGACGTCCTCCCAGGTGTCACAGTCGAAGGAGGCGTCCGGGTGCGGAAGGCGGCCGAGCGACAGCTCCGCCGTGAGCAGCCGCAGCGGGAGCCCGGACAGCGAGCCGTACTCGGCGGCGAGCAGCGCCAGTTCACGGCGGAGGGGCTCCGTCCGGTAGGCGGCGACCAGCGGCTGGTCGCGACCGCCGGGGTCGGCGAGCAGGACGCCCTCCACCGCGGAGCCCTCGCGGCCGACCTCGCGGAGCAGGGCCCGTACGGTCTCGGCGCGCAGGAACGGCAGGTCGGCGGAGAGCACGAGCGTGGTGGCGGCGGCCGTGTGCCGGAGCCCCGCGTCGAGCGCGGCGAGCGGCCCGCCGCCAGGGGGCCGCTCGCGTGTCCACCGCACGGGCCGTACGGTCGGCCGGCGCGGCCCGACGACGACGGTGTCCCCGGCCTCGGCGCACGCGCCGAGCACCCGGTCGAGCAGCGTACGACCGCCCACACTCAGGGCAGGCTTGTCCGCACCGCCCAGTCGGCCGGCCGCACCTCCGGCAAGCACTACGGCGTCATAAGCAGTCACCCGTCGAGTATGGCCGCTCGCGCGACGCCGTCCGCTGCCCTCCGTTCACAGGGAGCGCAGCAGCACCGCCGGGCGCTCGACGCAGTCGGCCACGTACCGCAGGAAGCCGCCCGCCGTGCCTCCGTCGCAGACCCGGTGGTCGAAGGTGAGGGACAGCTGCACCACCTGCCGTACGGCCAGCTCTCCTTCCCGCACCCAGGGCTTCGGCGCTATCCGGCCCACCCCGAGCATCGCTGCCTCCGGGTAGTTGATGATCGGCGTGGAGCCGTCGACACCGAACACCCCGTAGTTGTTCAGCGTGAACGTGCCTCCGGTCAGCTCCGCCGGGCCGAGCGTGCCCGTCCGCGCCGCCTCGGTGAGCCGGGCCATCTCCGCCGACAGGGCGGCGGCGTTGCGGGTGTGGGCGTCCCGCACGACGGGGACGACGAGCCCGCGGTCCGTCTGCGCGGCGAAGCCCAGATGCACGCCGGGGAGCCGCACGATCTCCTGTGCCTCGGTGTCCACGGTGGCGTTCAGCTCGGGGAACTCCGCCAGCGCCGAGATGCAGATCCGGGCCAGCAGGGCGAGGAGCGAGATCTTGGGCGCGTCGCCCGCGTTCATCGTCCGGCGGGCGGCGAGCAGTTCGGTGGCGTCGGCGTCCACCCAGCAGGTGGCGTCCGGGATCTCCCGGCGGCTCCTGCCGAGCTTCTCCGCGACCGCGCCGCGCACTCCGCGCAGCGGTATGCGCAGCGCCTCTGGCCGCATCGGCCTCTGTGCCGCACCGGCGCCCCGGAGAGCCGTCTCCCGCCCGTCCCGCCGCTCCGCCGTCGCCCGTTCGACATCGGCGCGCAGGATCAGGCCGTCGGGGCCGCTGCCGCGCACCTGCGCGAGGTCGAGCCCCCGCTCCCGGGCGATCCTCCGGACGAGCGGGGAGATCACCGCCCTGGCCGCCGCGACGGCGCTCCCGGGCGCCTCGGGTGCCGCGTGCTCCGCCGGCCCCGGGCGGTCTCCGTCCGGTGCGTGGAGCCGTCGCCGCCGTGCCGCGGGAGCCCGGGTGCCATAGCCGACCAGGACGTTCCCCGAGCCTTCCGGCGTGCCGCCCACGGCTCCCCCGGCCTGCCCGTCGCCGTCCGGCCCCACCGGGACCGGCTCGCCCACCGCCACCGTCAACAGCGGTGCTCCGACCGGGAGCTCGGTCCCCTCCTCGCCGAACCGTGCCGTCACCACGCCTCCGTAGGGGCACGGCACCTCGACCATGGCCTTGGCCGTCTCGACCTCCACCACGGGCTGGTCGACGGCGACCACGTCCCCCACCTTCACCAGCCAGCGGACGACTTCCGCCTCGGTGAGCCCCTCGCCCAGATCGGGCAGCTTGAACTCGCGCACCACGGCCATCAGCGCCCACCCCCCTCGTGCCCCGTGGACGTCCACTCCGATTCCCACTGCAAGCGCGCGACAGCGTCCAGCACCCGGTCCACGCCGGGCAGATGGTGCTGCTCCAGCATCGGCGGCGGATAGGGGATGTCGAACCCGGCGACGCGCAGCACCGGGGCCTCCAGGTGGTGGAAGCACCGCTCCGTGACCCGTGCGGCGATCTCCCCGCCGGGACCGCCGAAACCGGCCGACTCGTGCACGACGACGGCCCTGCCGGTGCGCCGTACGGACGCGCAGACGGTCTCCTCGTCGAACGGCACCAGGGATCTCAGGTCGACGACCTCGAGGTCCCACCCCTCCGCGAGCGCCGCCTCGGCCGCCTCCATGCAGACCGGTAGCGACGGCCCGTAGGTGATGAGGGTCGCGGACGAGCCCGGGCGCCGGACCAGCGCGCGGCCGATGCCGGGCACCGTCTCCGGATGCGCGGCGTCCCAGTGGTCCTTCGCCCAGTAGAGCCGCTTGGGCTCCAGGAAGATCACCGGGTCGTCGGAGGCGATCGCGGCGCGCAGCAGTCCGTACGCGTCGGCGACGGTCGCCGGGGCCACCACGTGGAGGCCCGGTGTGGCCATGTAATACGCCTCGGAGGAGTCGCTGTGGTGCTCGACCCCGCCGATCCCGCCGCCGTAGGGCACCCGCACCGTGAGCGGCATCGGCACGGCCCCGCGCGTGCGGTTGCGCATCCGGGAGACATGGCTGATCAGTTGCTCGAACGCGGGGTAGGCGAAGGCGTCGAACTGCATCTCCACCACCGGCCGCAGGCCGTACATGGCCATCCCGACGGCCGCGCCGAGGATGCCCGCCTCGGCCAGCGGTGTGTCCGTGCAGCGGTCCTCGCCGAATTCCTTGGCCAGCCCGTCGGTGACCCGGAAGACGCCGCCCAGGGCGCCCACGTCCTCACCGAGGACGTGGACGGACGGATCGTCGGCCATGGCGTCACGCAGTGCCCGGCCGAGCGCCTGCGCCATGGTGGCCGGCTTGTGGCCGGCCCTGACGGCCGCTGTGGTCATCACCGCGCCCCTTCCTGAGCGCCGGACTCCCCGGCGGCGGCGAGCTCGGCACGCAACCGGTCGGCCTGCTCGCGCAGTTGGGCGGTCTGCTCGGCGTAGACATGGGTGAAGAGCTCCATGGGGTCCAGGACGGGGTCCTGGTTCATCCGCTCGCGCAGATCGGCGGCCAGCCGCTCCGCGGCCTCCCGCTCGGCCTCGATCACGGCCGCGTCGATCAGCTTCCTGCTGGTCAACTCCCGCTCCAGCAGGTCGATCGGGTCGTGCGCCCGCCAGGTCTCGACCTCGGAGTCCGAGCGGTAGCGCGTGGCGTCGTCCGCGTTCGTATGGGCGTCGACGCGATAGGTGACGGCCTCGACCAGCGTGGGCCCCGCGCCGCCGCGGGCGCGGCGGACGGCCTCGGCGAGGACCTCGTGGACGGCTGCCACGTCATTGCCGTCGACCAGCCGGCCGGGCATGCCGTAACCGACGGCCTTGTGCGCGAAGGAGGGTGCGGCGGTCTGCTTCGCCAGGGGCACCGAGATCGCGAAGCCATTGTTCTGCACGAAGAAGACGACGGGGGCCTTCCACACGGCGGCGAAGTTGAGAGCCTCGTGGAAGTCGCCCTCGCTGGTGCCGCCGTCACCGATCATGGCGAGCGCGACGACGTCGTCCCCCTTGAGCCGCGCGGCGTGCGCGAGCCCGACGGCGTGCGGCAGTTGGGTGGCCAGCGGGGTGCACAGCGGCGCCACCCTGTGCTCGCGCGGGTCGTATCCGGTGTGCCAGTCACCGCGCAGCAGCGTCAGCGCCCGCACGGGATCGATCCCCCGGACCACGGCCGCGAGGGTGTCGCGATAGCTGGGAAACAGCCAGTCCCGCTCCTCCAGCACGAGCCCGGCGGCGACCTGGCACGCCTCCTGCCCGGTGGAGGAGGGATACACCGCCAGCCGGCCCTGGCGGGTGAGCGCGGTGGCCTGGCCGTTGTACCGCCGGCCGCGCACCAGCTGGCCGTAGAGCCGCTTCAGCAGCTCCGGGTCCAGCCCGGCGGCGGCGTCGGTGCCCAGCAGGCGGTACGGCTCCGGGTCGGGCAGCAGCGGCGCGGGGTCGGTGCGGGGCTGCCAGGCAGGGGGCGGGACAGGCCGGTACGAGCCGGGCTGCTCCAGAACCGTCATGACGAGCACCTCCTTTTGGGCGGGCTTGACCGGCCGCACGGCTCAGCACGCCGCACGCCCTCCCTACCGATTGTTCGGTCGTCGGCACATTTTGGCTACAGGCGACCCGAGCCTGTGGACAAACGGTTCTCCACAGCCTGAGATATGGACAGGACGTCCACGAAGGGGAGGCGGGGCGGTATGGCGGACGAACAGATGGCCTTCTCGGGCGGCAGGCCACCCGCCCGGCCGCTCGACGAGATCGACCGCGCGATCCTGCGGATGCTCCGGTCCGACGGCCGCGCCTCGATACGGTCCGTGTCCGAGCGGGTGCACGTCTCGCGCGCCAACGCCTACGCCCGGATCAACCGCCTCATCGACGACGGCGTGATACGCGGCTTCAGCGCCCGGATCGACCAGGAGCGCGCGGGCCAGAGCGCCTCGGCGTACATCACGCTGAAGATCGTCCAGAACTCCTGGCGCACGGTCCGCGAAAAGCTCCGGGCCCTTCCGGGAGCGGCCCATATCGCCCTGGTCAGCGGGGATTTCGATGTGCTGCTGCTCGTCCACACCAAGGACAACCACGCTCTGCGGGAGCTGGTGCTCACCCGCATCCAGGCCATGGACGAGGTGCTCAGCACCCGCACCCTCCTGATCTTCGAGGAGACGGACCTGGAGGAGGGGCGGGTGCCCGGGGAGGCCTGACCGGGCCGGCCCGTGGTGCGCGGCCCGCGTCAGCCTGGATCAGCCGGTGGCAGGCACCCGGGCCTGGATCAGCCGACGGCGGGCACCCGAGTCGGCCCGGGTCAGCCGGTGGCAGCGCCCGGGTCAGCCGGTGGTGCGCAGCCCCGCGAAGGCCGTGCGGACCACCGCGTCGGCCACCTCGTCGCTCGTGGCCCCGCCGCGCCCCGGCCGGTACCACTCCACCACGGAATTGATCATTCCGAAGAGCAGCCGGGTCGCCAGCCGGACGTCGACGTCGGCCCGCAGGTCGCCGTCGGCCGCGGCCCGCTTCAGCAGCTCGGCGACCTGGTGGTCGAACTCGCGGCGCCGCTCCATGGCCCAGCGCTCCGTGTCCGTGTTGCCCCGCACCCGCAGCAGCAGCGTCACGTAGGGCAGCTCGTCCATCAGGACTTCCACGGTCCGCCGGGTGACGTACTCCAGCCGTTCGATCGCCCGTCCCTCGGTGGCGCGCGGCTCGTCCAGGACGGCGAAGAGCCCGTCGAGAGCGCGGCTTATCGCGAGCCGGAGGAGCTCCTCCTTGCTCTTCACGTGGTGATAGATGGAGGACTTGGAGATTCCGGCCGCCTTGGAGAGGTGCTCCATGGACGTGCCGTCGTAGCCCCGCTCGTTGAACACCTCGACGGCGACCGCGAGCAGCGATTCGGGCGTGTAGGTGTCGCGCTTGGCCATGGTCATGATTACAGCAGGCTCTCTTCGACGGCTGCACGGCGGAGCAGCGGCTGGGACGGCGCGTAGCGGCCGTCGGGATATTCGGAGTGCAGGTTGCGCAGCATCCGGCTCACCCGGGCCGGGCCGAGGACCCGGCCCCACTCCAGCGGGCCGCGCGGGTGGTTCACGCCGAGGCACATGGCGGTGTCGACGTCCTCCGGGCCCGCGACGCCCCGGCCGACGGCGTCCTCGGCGAAGTCGACGAGCATGGCGACCGTACGGGCCACGATCATGCCCGGTGCGTCACCGATGACGCTGACCTGCTTGCCGAGTGCCTGGAAGAGGCCGGTCGCGGCCCGTACGTCCGCCGGGGAGGCGGTCGCGGAGGGCGCGAGGGCGACGCGGGCGCAGGTGCGGTAGTCGAGGGCCAGGTCGAAGTGGATCCGGGTGCCGGTGGGCTCCGTGGTGGCCGGGCGGCCCTGGGTGAGGGAGAGCTCCGCGCCGCCGGGAAGGACGAGATATCCCTCCGCCTCCGGCCCAGGGGCCTCGGTGAGGGTGATGCCGGCTTCCCGGATCAGCTCGGCCACCACCGCGCAGGCGCGGGGAAGCCGTCCGTGGACGGTGACTTCCGCGGGGGCATCGCACGGCTCCTCGGTACGCGGCCGCGGCCGCTCGGCTCCGGCCGTGTGGTCGTACCAGCCGCGGCCGCTCTTGCGGCCGAGCCGCCCGGCCTCCACGAGGCGGCGCTGCGCGAGCGAGGGCCTGAACTTCGGATCGTGGAAGAACGCCTCATGGACCGAACGGGTGACGGTTTCGTTCACATCCTGACCGATGAGGTCGGTGAGTTCGAAGGGGCCCATGGGAAAGCCGCCGCACTCGCGCAGGACGGCGTCGATGGTCGCGGGGTCGGCGGCCCGTTCCTCGTGGAGGCGGAACGCTTCGGCATAGAAGGGCCTGGCGACGCGATTGACGATGAAGCCCGGGGCGTCGGCACAGCGCACCGGCTTCTTCCCCCAGGCGGCCACGGTGTCGTACGCCCGCTCCGCCACGGCCTCGTCGGTGGCGAAGCCCCGGACGACCTCCACGAGCGGCAGCAGCGGTGCGGGGTTGAAGAAGTGCAGGCCGACGAGACGGCCGGGCAGCCGGAGTGCGCCCGCGACGGCGGTCACCGACAGGGACGAGGTGTTGGTGGCCAGCAGGCAGTCGTCAGGAACGACCGATTCCAGCTCCGCGAACAGCTTCTGTTTGACGGGCAGTTGTTCCAGAATCGCCTCGATGACGAGCGCCGAGTCAGCGAGATCGCCCAGTCGCGCGGCGGGGTGCAGGCGGGCCAGCGCCGCGTCGCGGCCCGCGGCGGTGAGCCTGCCCTTCTCCACGAGGCGGTCGAGGCGGGCTCCGATGGTCCGGGCGGCCTCGACGGCCCGCCCCTCGGCCGCGTCGTACAGCCGCACACCATGGCCCGCCACCAGGGCGACCTGGGCGATTCCCTGGCCCATGGTGCCGGTGCCGACGACTGCGACGGTCGCGTTCGGCTCGATTGCGGTCATGCCGGTGATCCTCCCCGATGAGTTGTCCACAGGTTCGCCGGGCCCCCTTGTCCCGACCGATCGTTCGGTTACTGTATCTACCGGGGGGAGTTCCCGGCCTCCCGAAGTGTCGCCCGCGCTCTGTCGCCCGAAGCCTGTCGCCCCATCCGAGCCCAGCTCGACGAGGAGTTGGTCAGCCGTGACCGCCGGACCCAGCACCGCCCAGTTGATCGAGAAGCACCTCCCCACGCTCGACCAGGCCCTGGACGCCATCCGCACGCGCGTCTATTGGTCCCCCTTCCCCGAGCATCCGAAGGCGTACGGCCCGGAGGGCGCCGTGCCCGGCAGCCTGGGCGCGGCGGAGGGCCAGGCCGCCTTCGAGGCGCTGCGCGGCAAGCGCTTCGAGCTGGACCAGCCGGGCTCGGACGGCTGGGCGGGCTCCGAAGTCTCGCCGTACGGACCGGAGCTGGGGATCGAGTATCCGCACCCAGGCGTCGAGGCGCTGCTCCCGGCCATGCGCGCGGCGATGCCGGGGTGGCGCGAGGCGGGTCCCCAGGCGCGGGCCGCGGTCTGTCTGGAGATCCTCACCCGGATCAACGCCCGTACGCACGAGTTCGCCCACGCGGTCATGCACACCAGTGGCCAGGCGTTCATGATGGCCTTCCAGGCCGGCGGCCCGCACGCCCAGGACCGCGGCCTGGAGGCCGTCGCCTATGCCTTCGCCGAGCAGATCCGCACCCCGGAGTCGGCCGACTGGTCCAAGCCGCAGGGCAAGCGCCCACCGCTGGAGCTGCGCAAGGAATTCACCGCGGTGCCGCGCGGCATCTCGCTGTTGATCGGCTGCAACACCTTCCCGACGTGGAACGGCTACCCCGGCCTGTTCGCCTCCCTGGCCACGGGCAACGCGGTCCTGGTCAAGCCGCATCCGCGCGCCGTGCTGCCGCTGGCCCTGACGGTGCGCGTGGCGCGCGAGGTCCTCCGCGAGGCGGGCTTCTCCCCCGACCTGGTCACGCTGGCCGCCGAGCGCGACGGCGAGGGCATCGCCAAGTCCCTTGCCGTGCGCCCGGAGATCCGCATCATCGACTACACCGGCTCCACCGCCTTCGGCGACTGGCTGGAGGCCAACGCCCGCCAGGCACAGGTCTTCACGGAGAAGGCCGGGGTGAACACGGTCGTCATCGACTCCACCGACGATTACAAGGGCCTGCTGAGCAATCTCGCCTTCTCGCTGTCCCTCTACAGCGGCCAGATGTGCACCACCCCGCAGAATCTCCTCATCCCGCGCGACGGCATCACCACGGACGCCGGGCCGAAGACGTACGACGAGGTGGTGGCCGACCTCGCCGCCGCCGTGGAGGGCCTGCTGGGTGACGACGCCAGGGCCAACGCCCTGCTGGGCGCGATCGTCAACGGCCAGGTCAAGGAGCGCCTCGACGCCGCCGCGCAGCTCGGTGAAGTCGCCCTCGCCTCACGGGCCGTGCCCAACCCCGACTTCCCCGACGCCACGGTGCGCACGCCGGTGATCGTCAAACTGGACGGCGCCAAGCCCGACTCCGAGGCGGCTTATCTGTCGGAGTGCTTCGGTCCGGTGTCCTTCGCCGTCGCGGTGGACTCGGCCGCGGACGCCGTCGAACTGCTGCGGCGCACGGTGCGGGAGAAGGGCGCGATGACCGTCGGCGCGTACACCACCTCGCCGGAGGTCGAGCGGCTGGTGGAGGCGGCCTGCCTGGAGGAGTGCGCCCAGCTCTCCCTCAACCTGACGGGCGGGGTGTACGTCAACCAGACCGCCGCCTTCTCCGACTTCCACGGTTCCGGCGGCAATCCGGCGGCCAACGCGGTGCTGTGCGACAGCGCGTTCGTCGCGAGCCGTTTCCGGACGGTGGAAGTGCGGCGCCCGGTCTAGGCCGCGCGGGCCGGGGCTCGCGCCGCGGACGGCGGGCGGCCCTCAGCCGAGAGGCCGGTCCGCGCCCGGTCCGCCCCAGTGGAAGAGGGCCATGGCGACGCTCGTGGCGAGGTTGTAGCTGGAGACCTGCGGCCGCATGGGAAGGGCGACCAGCCGGGTCGCCCTCTCCCGCAGGTCGGGCGAGATGCCGTGCCGCTCGGAGCCGAAGGCGATGAGCGCGTCGTCCGGGAAGTCGACGGACCGGATGTCGTCGCCTTCCGGATCCAGCGCGAAGACGGGGCCGGGCGGCAGCTCGGGCAGCGGCAGCCGCTCGACCGCGGTCGCGTAGTGCAGTCCCGCCCCGGCGCGTACGGCGTTGGGGTGCCAGGGGTCCATGTCACCGGTCGTGACCACGCCGGTGACGCCGAAGCCCGCGGCCAGGCGGATGACGGCACCGACGTTCCCGAGGTTGCGGGGATTGTCCAGCACGATGACGGGTGCGAGCCGCGGTGCCCGCGACAGGATGTCGAGGTTCTTCCGGCGATCCGGCCTGACCGCCAGCGCGGCCACCCCCGTGGGGTGGATCCGGGGCAGCAGCTCCCGCAGGTCCCGCGCCGGGATCTCCACGAGCCGCTCGGCGAGCTCCTCGGTGAGGTCGTCGGCCAGCTCGGCGGCGAGCGCCAGGGTGGCCTCCTTGTCGGCGCAGAGGGCCGACCGCACGTCCGCGCCGAAGCGAAGCGCGTGCTTCAAGGCGTGGAAGCCGTCGAGCAGTACGGCGTCAGGGGCGAGCTCGCCCCACTGTCGTACTGCGGCCACGGCTACGTCCTCGGTCATGCCCCTCAGCCTACGGTCCCGCCCCGGGTGGGCCGCCCCCGCTCAGCCCACGAGGCTGCGGGGGCTCTCCTCGTCCTCGCGCTGCGAGGGGATCGAGGCCGCGCGGGCGGGCAACAGCCGGTCGCGGGCGCGACCGGTGAGCGCGCCGACGCGGCGCAGGAAGGAGGTGGGCAGGAAGACGGCGTCCGCCACGATCATCGCCAGGGAGAAGAACGGCAGCCCGAGGGTGACGGCGATGCCGAGGTGCTCGCACATCATCACGGCCAGCAGGACGTTCTTGGCCCGCCGGTTCAGCAGGGTGAAGGGGAACGCGACCTGCACCGCCACCGTGCCGTAGCTGAGCAGCAGCACGATGACGCTGTTGCCCCCGAGGATGTCGGAGAGTTCGGGCCAGGGCGAGAAGTAGTCGAGGTGCAGCGGGTAGTAGAGCGCCGTGCCGTCCTGCCAGCGCGAGCCCTGGATCTTGTACCAGCCGGCCGTGGAGTAGATCAGGCAGACCTCCGCCATGATGACCAGCAGCGTGGCGTTGTGCGCCAGGTTGGCGAACGCGTCGAGGACCGTGCGCGGCTCCCCTGGGGCGTAGCGCCGCACGCACCACCACAGGCCCTGTACGAGCCAGAGCCCCCAGAAGACGGCCGACCAGCCGAGGCCGGGGAGCGGGCCGTCGGCGGTCCAGGACATCCGGCTGTTGCCGAGGGCCTCCGTGACGGCCAGCGCGAGGCCGCAGCCGGCCCACAGGAGGATGCCGGTGACATCCAGGCCGGCAGGGGCACCGGGGCCCGTTCCGCCGGTCCGCCCGTCGTCCGCCGCCTCGTCCCGCCGCCGGCGGGCGCGCCGGG
Source organism: Streptomyces sp. NPDC001407 (assembly GCF_042895325.1). NCBI lineage: Bacteria > Bacillati > Actinomycetota > Actinomycetes > Kitasatosporales > Streptomycetaceae > Streptomyces > Streptomyces sp. NPDC001407. Next base: position 205,851 of record NZ_JBIAWF010000010.1, on the reverse strand, counting down.
CGTCGAGGGACCACACCAGTCCGCAGCGGGTGAGGACGGTGTAAAGGGCCAGCAGGTGGATGACGTTGTCGCCGCCGTCGCCGAGGAAGACGCTGCGGTTCTGGAGCGACAGCACTCCGATCATGAACAGCACGGACATGGTCCGCGTCCGCCACCCGAGCATCAGCAGGGCGCTGGAGACGATGGCGAGGGCGTAGACGGTCTCGAACCACAGGGTGCTGTCGGACCAGACGAGCGCGGTGAAGGCGTGGTTGTCGGCGGTCAGCCGACGGGCCATGTCCCAGCTCCACGGGCCGTCGGGCCCGTACATCTCATGGCGGTTGGGCCACTCGCGGAGCAGGAAGCACAGCCATGCGAAGGAGATGCCGATCCGGATCACGGCCGTCTGGTAGCGGCCGAGGGCGGAGCGGGTGACGCGGTCGATTCCCCGGGCGAGCGGGGCGAGGGGAGCGCTCACCGGTTCTTCGCCTCCGGGAGGTCGGCGGTGGTGACCGGCCACCAGTTCAGCACGCGGTAGGCGGGCTTGGTCCCCACCTTCTCGTCGCTCCAGGGCGGCGGCGCCACGGACCGGGTCATCGACCGCACCTGGACGCGGTCGACCGGCCGGCCGTCCCGCTCGCTGCCGAGCCGGAGCAGGACGATGCGCCGGATGTACTGCTCGGAAAGGTTTCCGCGCAGGCCGTTGGGCTGCTCGCGGGTGTCGTGCGTGCTCACGTAGAAGTCCCAGGCGCGCCGCACCTCGTTCTGCTGGGTGTGGCTCGGGAAGAGGTTGTGATGTATCTCGGCACCGTCCTGGGCGGAGAGGTCGATCCACGGGGTGAACACGGAACGGCCGTCCTGGCCGCGCAGCTCGGCGCGGGCCTGGACGGCGATGTTCTGCTGAAGGGGGTTCGGGGCGAAGAGCTTCCAGTTCTGCTCGAACTCCGGATAGATGTAATCGCCAATGGCCGCCGCGTGCTGCTTACTGATCGCGTTCGGCGGCGCGACGTGCAGGAACACCATCGCCAGGTGCACCGCGGTGGCCACCGTCACGACGGCGACGCCGAGGGCGACGGCGACGCGCGCGGGCAGGGACAGCCCCGCGACGGAGCCGGCCCGCTCGTCGTGCTCGTCATCCGTCTCCATGTCCCGCCCCGATCCTGCGCGCTGCCTGTATTCGTGCACCCGAACCGTACCCAGGACCTCCCGAAGGGCCCAGCGCGGAGGAGCTATCCACAGGCTTGACACCTCCCGATCCGGCAGCCCACCATTGAACCGAACGATCGGTCGGTCGGGAGTTCAGGGAAGGGCAGGGGGCGTGCCATGACGACGACGGCGCCGGACGCACGGACATATGAGGCGGATTTCGACGCCGCGCTGGCGGCCGACGAGCGCATCGAGCCACGCGACTGGATGCCCGACGCCTATCGCGCCTCGCTCGTCCGCCAGATAGCGCAGCATGCCCACTCGGAGATCATCGGCATGCAGCCCGAGGCCAACTGGATCACTCGCGCGCCCTCGCTGCGCCGCAAGGCCATCCTGATGGCCAAAGTGCAGGACGAGGCGGGCCACGGCCTGTATCTCTACAGCGCCGCCGAGACCCTGGGCACCGGGCGCGACGAGCTGCTCGACAAGCTGCACTCCGGTCGCCAGAAGTATTCGTCGATCTTCAACTACCCCACGCTGACCTGGGCGGATGTGGGCGCCATCGGCTGGCTCGTGGACGGCGCGGCCATCACCAACCAGGTCCCGCTGTGCCGCTGTTCCTACGGGCCCTATGCCCGCGCCATGGTCCGCATCTGCAAGGAGGAGTCCTTCCACCAGCGCCAGGGCTACGAGCTGCTGCTCACCCTCAGCCGCGGCACCGAGGCCCAGCACGCCATGGCGCAGGACGCCGTGGACCGCTGGTGGTGGCCGTCCCTGATGATGTTCGGCCCCCCGGACGACGAATCCGCCCATTCGGCCCAGTCCATGGCCTGGAAGATCAAGCGCCATTCGAACGACGAGCTGCGCCAGCGGTTCGTGGACATCTGCGTCCCCCAGGCCGAATCTCTCGGCCTGACCCTCCCCGACCCGGACCTGCGGTGGAACGAGGAGCGTGGCCACCACGACTTCGGCGCCATCGACTGGGACGAGTTCCACGAGGTGCTGCGCGGCAACGGCCCGTGCAACGAACAGCGGATCAGCCGACGGAAGCAGGCACACGAGGAAGGCGCGTGGGTGCGCGAGGCCGCCGCCGCCCATGCCCGCAAGCACGGCGGCGCACCAGGGGAGGCAGGGGCATGACGAGCACCGACTGGCCACTGTGGGAGGTGTTCGTGCGCAGCAGGCGCGGGCTGTCGCACACCCACGCCGGAAGCCTGCACGCACCGGACGCGGCCATGGCGCTGCGCAACGCCCGGGATCTCTACACCCGGCGCTCCGAAGGCGTCTCCATCTGGGTCGTGCCCTCCGCCCAGGTCACCGCCTCCTCACCGGACGAGAAGGACCCCTTCTTCGAACCCGCCGCGGACAAGCCCTACCGCCACCCGACCTTCTACGAGATCCCGGAGGGGGTGCGGCACCTGTGAAGCCCCCGCTCCCGGGCACCTCACCGCAGGCACCGGCCAGCGCCGACGTCCCCTTCGCCGCGGCTCTGGCCCTCGGTGACGACGCCCTCGTGCTGTCCCACCGGCTGGGGGAGTGGGCGGGCCGCGCGCCCGTCCTGGAGGAGGAGGTCGCCCTCGCCAATATCGCGCTGGACCTGCTCGGCCAGGCCCGCTTCCTGCTCTCCCTCATCGGCGACGAGGACGAGCTGGCCTATCTCCGGGAGGAGCGCGCCTTCCGCAACGTCCAGCTGGTCGAGCAGCCAGGCGGCGACTTCGCCCACACCATCGCCCGCCAGCTGTACTTCTCCACCTACCAGGAGCTGCTGTACGGGCAGTTGGCCGCGGGGGACGGCCCCTTCGCGCCCCTGGCGGGGAAGGCGGTCAAGGAGGTCGCCTACCACCGTGACCACGCCGAGCACTGGACGCTCCGGCTCGGCGACGGCACGCGGGAGAGCCACCGGCGGATGCAGACCGCGCTCGACGCACTGTGGCGGTATACGGGAGAGCTGTTCGACCCGGTCGACGGTCTCGATGTCGATGTGTCCGCCCTGCGCGACGGCTGGCTGGCCCTGATCACCAGGACCCTCGAACAGGCCACCCTGACGCTGCCCACCGGCCCGCAGTCCGGCGCATGGACGGCCGGAGCGGGTCGACAGGGCCTCCACACCGAGCCGTTCGGGCGGATGCTCGCGGAGATGCAGCATCTGCACCGCAGCCACCCGGGGGCGACATGGTGACCGAACCGGCCCCGCTGGAACCGATCCCACGCGACGCGACCCCGGTGGATCCGGACCCGCCCGACGCGACCCCGGGGGACCCGACGGCACTGGGCCCGACCCCGCCAGCCCCGACCCGGCCGGACCCGACCCCGCCAGCCCCGACCCGGCCGGACCCGACGGCGCCGGACCCGACCGCTCCGGGCCCGACCCCGCCGGCCCCGACCGCGCTGGAGCAGCGTCTTCTGGAGCTGGCCGGTGCCGTGCCCGATCCGGAGCTGCCCGTGCTGACCCTGGCCGAGCTGGGCGTGCTGCGTGGCCTGCACCTGAGCGGTCCCGGGCGGGTGGAGGTGGAGCTCACCCCGACCTACACCGGCTGCCCGGCGATCGAGGCGATGTCGGCGGACATAGAGCGGGTCCTGCACGGTCAGGGCATACCCGAGGTCGAGGTGCGCACGGTCCTCGCCCCGGCGTGGTCCACGGACGACATCACGCCCGAAGGGCGCCGCAAGCTGGCCGAGTTCGGGGTGGCACCGCCTCGGAGCACGAGGCCGGAGGGGCCGGTCCCGGTGTCGCTCGGCATCCGCTGCCCGCACTGCGGCTCCACGGATACCACGCTGCTGAGCCGCTTCTCCTCGACCGCCTGCAAGGCCCTGCGACGCTGCGAGGCGTGCCGCGAACCGTTCGATCACTTCAAGGAGTTGTAGATGCCTGTAGCAGCCCGCCACGGCGCCTTCCACCCCTTGCGAGTGACGGCCGTCGACCCGCTCACGGACGACGCGGTGGCCCTGACCTTCGCCGTCCCCCCGGAGCTGCGGGAGGTCTATCGCTACGCGGCGGGCCAGCACATCACCCTCCGCAGGAGCACGGAGGACGGCGAGGCCCGGCGCACCTACTCCCTCTGCGGCCCCGCCCCGGCACCGGGCACCGGCGAAGTGGCCGAACTGCGGGTCGGGGTGCGGCTGGTGGACGGCGGGGTGTTCTCCACCTACGCGCTGAAGGAGCTGGCCGCGGGGGACACGGTGGAGGTGATGGCACCGGCCGGACGGTTCGTGCTGGAGCCCCGCCCGGGGCACTTCGCGGCGATCGTCGGCGGCAGCGGGATCACCCCCGTCCTGTCCATCGCCTCGACCCTGCTCGCGCGGGTGCCCGACGCCAGGTTCTGCCTCATACGCAGCGACCGGACCACCGCGTCCGCGATGTTCCTGGAGGAGGTCGCCGACCTCAAGGACCGCTGGCCCGACCGCTTCCAGCTGGTGCACGTCCTCTCCCGCGAGGAGCAGCAGGCGGGGCTCCCGTCCGGGCGGCTGGACGAGGAGCGGCTGACCCGGTTGCTGCCCGCACTGCTCCCGGTGGAGGAGGTGGACGGCTGGTTCCTGTGCGGCCCTCATGGCCTGGTGCGGGAGGCCGAGCGGGCGCTGCGCGCCCTGGGGGTCGGCCGTGACCGTGTCCACCAGGAGATATTCCACGTCGACACCACCTCGGACACCGCCTCGGACACGGCCCCGGCCGGCTCCCCCACCACTGCCGCCCCCGCCCCGGCGCACAGCACCGTGACCGCGACGCTGGACGGGCGCAGCGGCAGCTGGCCGGTGCGGGAGGGCGAGCCGCTGCTGGACGCCGTGTTGCGCAGCCGCGCCGACGCCCCGTACGCCTGCAAGGGCGGGGTGTGCGGCACCTGCCGGGCCTTCCTGGTCAGGGGTGAGGTCCGGATGGACCGGAATTTCGCGCTGGAGCCGGAGGAACTGGAGGCCGGGTATGTGCTGGCCTGCCAGTCGCACCCGGTCACGGAGGAGGTGGAGCTGGACTTCGACCGCTGAGCGGTGGCGGACGACGCCGACGCGCCCGGCGATGACAGCTGGCACCTGGCACCTGAGACCTGACAACCGATACGTGAGACCCGCGCTCTGGTCCGAACCCTCCGCACCCGACCGCCTGTTCCCAATTCCTGCAACCTGTTCTACCTTGACGCTCCATCAGTTCCGGACGGCAATGGCAGTGGCAATGGCAGTGACAGTGGCAGTGCCGGTGTGCGGGAGGACGGACAGTGGACTTCACCTTCACCGAGGAGCAGCAGGCCGCCGAGGAGGCGGCCAGGGCGGTCTTCTCCGGGGTCACCCCCGATGGCGTGCCCAGTCCGGCCCTGACCAGGGGCGCGGTCGCGGAGGACTTCGACCGGGCCCTGTGGGCATCGCTCGCGAGCGGTGACCTGCTGAGCCTGATCGTCACTCCCGAGCACGGCGGCGCGGGGCTCGGGCCCCTCGCGCTGTGTCTGGTGCTGCGCGAGGCGGGGCAGGTCCTGGCCCGGGTACCACTGCTGGAGACCGGCGCGGCCGCCGCCGTGCTGAGCAGCCACGGCGGCCCGGCCGTCACCAAGCTGCTGCCTCAGGTGGAGCGGGGGGAGCTCGTCATCACCACCGCGTCCAGCGGGCGCACCGGTCACGATCCGGCCGAACTCGCCGTCGCCGTACGCAAGCTGGACACTTCCGGCGCGGAGGGGACTCGCTGGGTGCTCGACGGAGCGCAGACTGCCGTGCCCTGGGCCCGGAGCGCGGACCGTGTCCTGCTGCCCGCGCGTACGGAGGAGGGGCACACCGTGCTCGCGCTCGTCCCGCCCGACCGCCCCGGGGTCACCCTGGCCGACCAGGTCTCCACCAACGGCGAGCGGTACGCGGAAGTGGGCCTCGACTCCGTGCGGGTCGGTGACGAGGAGCTGATCACCGCCGTGGGGGCGTGGGAGCGGCTACGGCGGCTGCTCACCCTCGGCACGAGCGCGCTCGCGCTCGGGGTGGGTACGGCGGTGGCCCGCATGACCAGTGTGTACGCCACGAAGCGCGAGCAGTTCGGCCATCCGATCGCCACGTTCCAGGCCGTCGCCGTCCAGGCCGCCGACCGGTACATCGACCTGCGTGCGATGGAGGCCACCCTCTGGCAGGCGGCCTGGCGCCTGGAGTCGGGGGCGGCCGGGGAGCTCCCGGTCGACGCGGACATCGCCGTCGCGAAGATCTGGGCCTCCGAGGGCGTGCGCCGCGTCGTGCAGACCGCGCAGCACCTGCACGGCGGCTTCGGCGCGGACACCAGCTACGCCCTGCACCGGTATCACGCGTGGGCCAAGCAGTTGGAGCTCTCGCTCGGCCCCGCGGCGGCCCATGAGGAGGCCCTGGGCGACCTGCTGGCCGCCTGTCCGGTCGACTGACGGCCGGCTGACCGCTTGTGGGCTCCGGGAAGCAGAGCCCACAGGCTGCCAGGAGCTAGATCACCGCGCCGGGCGCGCCGTTGCCGTCGACGACCGGACGGCCCGCGGCCTCCCAGACCTGCATGCCGCCGTCGACGTTCGCCGCGTCCAGGCCCTGCTGGACGAGGTAGGCGGTCACCTGGGCGGAACGCCCGCCCGAGCGGCAGATGACATTGATCCTGGCGCCGTCGGGGGCCTTCTCGGTCAGCTCGCCGAAGCGGGCGACGAAGTCGCTCATCGGGATGTGGAGCGCGCCGTCGGCGTGCCCCGCCGCCCACTCGTCGTCCTCACGGACGTCGAGCAGGAAGTCTTCGGGCGAGAGGGCGTCGACGCCGACCGTGGGTACACCGGAACCAAAAAGCATGTCCCCGACGCTACCCGACCAGCGACGCCAGCTGGGCCCTGCGCTCGGCGACCTGGGCGGCGAGGCCCTCGGCGATCTCCTCCAGCAGCCGGTCCGGGTCGTCGGCCGCCATCTTGATCATCGAGCCGATCGCGGAGCCCTCCAGCTCGGCGGCCACCGCCGCCAGCATCTCCTTGCGCCGGGCCAGCCACTCCAGGCGGGCGTAGAGCTCCTCGGCCGGGCTCGGCCGCGGCTCCTCCGGCGCGGGGCCCGCGGCCCATTCCTCGGCCAGCTCGCGCAGCAGGGCCTCGGCACCGTCCGCGTAGGCGGCGTTGACCCGCACGATGAACTCCTCGCGCCGTACGCGCTCCGTCTCGTCCTGCGCCAGGTCCGGGTGGGCCTTGCGGACGAGCTCGCGGAAGATCCGCCGGGCCTCGTCGCTCGGGCGCACCCGCTCCGGGGGCCGCACCGGCCGCTCCGTGAGCATCGCCGACGCCTCGGGCGACAGGCCCTCCGAGTCCATCCAGCCGCCGAGCAGCTCCTCCACCCCCGGCAGTGGCTGCACGAGGGCGCGTGCCTCACGGGCCCGGCGGAGGTCCTCGGCGTCGCCGCTGCGGGCCGCCAGGGCCTCCGCGATCTGCGCGTCCAGCTCGTCGAGCTGCGCGTAAACGGGGCCGAGCCGCTGGTGGTGCAGCCGGGAGAAGTTCTCCACTTCCACCCGGAAGGTCTCCACCGCGATCTCGAACTCGATCAGCGCTTGTTCCGCGGCGCGGACGGCTTGAGCCAGGCGCTGGGTGCCCGGCTCCTCGGCGTGGAGATTCTCGGCTTCCGGATTCATCACCCGCCCAGCGTACGAGCTCCCGCGCCCTCCGGATCCCCCCGCGCCTCACCGGCCCCTCCGTCCTCAGCCGGCGGAGGCGCCGGGGCAGGCGCGGAAGCCGCCGTACGCACCTGAGAAGTCCCGGACGTGCCGGAACACACACCCCGCCCCTCGGCTACACCCCCGTCTCGGCCGCCACCCGGCCGCTCCGGACCGCCGTCACGAGCTCCGCGTGGTCCGCCTCCGTGCGGTCCGCGTAGGTCACCGCGAAATCGGCCAGCGCCTCGTCCAGCTCGGGCGCCTTGCCGCAGTAGCCCGCTATGAGCCGGGGGTCCGCGGTGTGCGCGTGGGCCCGTGCGAGGAGCGCGCCCGTCATCCGGCCGTAGTCGTCCAGCTCACCGGGGGCGAGAGCGGCCGGGTCGACGCTGCCCTTGCGGTTGCGGAACTGCCGCACCTGATACGGCCTGCCGTCGGCCGTCGCCCACCCGAGCAGCACATCGCTGACCACCTGCATCCGCTTCTGCCCCAGCACCACCCGGCGGCCCTCGTGCCCCTCCGGGGACCGGCCGGGCGCGAACCCGGCCTTCTTCGCGTACGGCAGCAGCACCGAGGGCCGTGCCTCCTTGACCTGGAGCACGAGCGGTTCGCCGCGGTGGTCGAGCAGCAGCACCACATAGGACCGCAGCCCCACGCTCCCCGTGCCCACCACGCGGAACGCCACGTCCTGCACCTCGTACCGCGCGAGCAACGGCAGCAGTTCCTCCGGCAGAGTGCCCAGATAGTCCTCCAGCGACAGGGCGACCGCCGCCGCCTCACCGGCCGGCACCCGCCTCAGCACGGGCGGTGCGTCCACGAAGCGCCGGCCCCCGCCCTCGGCCTTCTCGGTCGCCTTCGCCGCGAAGCGGGCACTGGTGTTCCGCCGGGCCTTCGCCGCGACCCGCTCCAGCGTGCCCAGCAGCGCCCGCGCGTCCGCGTGCGCGACGAGCTCCTCGTCGGCGATGGCGTTCCAGGCGTCGGCGGCGGGCAGCCGGGCCAGCAGCCGCATCGTGTGCCGGTAGGCGCCCGCGGCGTCGCGCGCGGCGGCCCGGCAGGTGTCCTCGTCGGCGCCCGCCTCGCGCCCGGCCAGCACCAAGGAGGTGGCGAGGCGCTTGACGTCCCACTCCCACGGCCCGTGCAGGGTCTCGTCGAAGTCGTTGAGGTCGATGACGAGTTCACCGCGCGCGTCGCCGTAGAGGCCGAAGTTGGCGGCGTGGGCGTCACCGCAGATCTGCGCGCCGACACCCGTCACGGACGTACGCACCAGGTCGTGCCCCATCAGCCCGGCCGAGCCGCGCAGGAAGGCGAACGGGGAGGCGGCCATCCGACCGACCCGTATCGGCGTGAGCTCCGGAAGCCGGCCGGCGTTCGACGCCTCGACCGTCTCCACGGCCCCCGGGCGCCCCGCGTCGGCGGCCCACCCGGCGTGCGACGACCTGGGCACGCGCGCCCGCAGCGCCTTGCCCTCGGCCTTCGGCGAGCCCGGCTTCCCGGCCCCGCCCGGCCCCGCGAATCCTGGTACGTACGGCAGTCGCGACACGGCGCGCCCCTCCCCCTTCAGGACCAACTGCCAGGAATCTACCGGCACCCACTGACAACGGCCCCGCCCGGCAGGCGCCGTACGCGGATCAGCGGAATTCCTTCGGGCACTGCGCGCTGCTCCCCGGGAGATGCTTCCCGGCCCACCGCCCCAGCTCCTTGAGCGCGGGCTCCAGCGCCGCGCCCGCCTCCGTGAGCCGGTACGCGACGCGCAGCGGCGGGCCAGCGTGCACCTCGCGGACGAGCAGCCCGGCCGCGGCGAGCTGGGTGAGCCGGTCCGACAGCATGCGCTCGCTGATGCCCGGGATCGCCCGCCGCAGGTCCGCGAAGTGGACCGGTCCCTGCAACAGCGTGGCGACGATCAGCCCCGTCCAGCGCTTGCCGAACAGCTCGAAGACGCGCGTCATGCCCTCGTCGACGCTCTTGCACGCCTGCTCACCACGGTCCGCCATGGGTCCAGGGTACTGCGTTCCCCATCGTCCCTATAGAAAAGTAAGTCCCTGTGTTATTAATAGTTGCATACGGAACTACATCCCGTAGGTCCGTCCCGCCGGCGTCACGCCCGTCAAGCAGGAGAAACCCATGGCCACGCTGCTGCACCTCGACTCCTCCGCCCTCCCGCAGGGCTCCCACTCCCGCGATGTCACCGCCGCCTTCCGCAAGGCGTGGGAGGAGCAGCACCCCGACGGCACGGTCGTCTACCGCGACCTCGCCGCGAACCCGCTGCCGCACATCACCGCCGACGGCGTCCAGGCCCTCTTCACCGCCCCCGAGGCGCGCACGGAAGCGCAGGCGGCCGCCTTCGCGCTGCGCACCGAGCTCGCCGAGGAGCTGGAGCGCGCCGACGCCGTGCTGATCGGCGCCCCGATGTACAACTTCTCGATCCCCTCCAGCCTCAAGGCATGGCTGGACCAGGTGATCATCATGGGCCGCACGGCCGGCGTGGAGACGCCCTCGGCCGCCGGTACGCCGACCACCGTCGTCGCCTCCCGCGGCGGTTCCTACGCGCCGGGCACCCCGCGCGAGGACGCCGAGTTCGTGACGACCTACCTGGGTAAGGTCCTGGGCGACATGCTCGGCCTGGACGTCGACTTCATCGTCCCCGAGCTGACCCTGGCCCACTCCGTGCCCGCCATGGCCGGCCTCGTCGACAAGGCCGACGCCTCCCGCGCCCAGGCCCACGAGGACGCCGCCGCCAAGGGCAAGGAGACGGCCGCGCGCTTCGCGGCCTGACACCCGGGGCACCGCCGGGAGCTCCCCGGACGCCCGCCCCGACAACATCTGGCCGAAATCGACCGTTCGCCGCGTCATGCCTGGTCACGAGTGACCAGGCAGACGAAATCCCAGGGCACTGGCGGAATCTTTAGCCGAATCCCGGCTTTTAGCTAAGCCTAAAGGTGGCATTCTCTTCACTAGAGGTCTTCAACAGCCGCCGGACGGCGGCCGAGGAAGTGGCCGTCGGCATCACGGCCGACGCCGCGATTCTGGGGGGGTAGCCATGGCCTGGCGCCACGGTACGGAGCGCAGCCGCTATGCCGATCTGGCAGGGGCCCGCGCGGCACGGCACGCCACCGCCTCACTCGCGGGCCTCGTCGCGGAACGCGGGATGTCCCGCAAGGAGTTGGCCGATCGCATGGGCGTCTCGCCCGGCAGGGTCAGCCAAATCCTGTCGGGGGACGAGAATCTGACGCTCCGTTCACTGGCGGCCGTCGCCGAGGCCCTGGACGTGAGCATGGAGATCTCGTTCTGCGAGCAGCCCGCCGCCGAGCACAGAGACCCGCTGGAGACCGTACGACCGGAGACCGCGGGCCCGCTGCGTCCCTTAACTCCGTCCCACCGCTGAACCGCACACTTCGTGCCGCAGAGCGAGAAGCACCCTGTCGTCGCTGCGCTTGCCGTGCGCGTGTGCCAGATCGAGCAGATACGCGCAGAGGTGCTCGGCCTCGCCGAACGCCCGTCGCGCCTGCCGGATCTCCTCCCGCGTGCGTTCACGCCGCTGCTGCTCGCACAGCTTCTCGATCTTCGTCTCGATGGTTATCCACTTCTGCGCCGCCGTCCGCACCTCGCGGTGACGCTCGCAGATCTCCCGCTTGAGGTGAGTGCGCCCCCTGGCAGTACGCCCCGGGATGTCGACCCGCGTCATCAGATGCGCCCTGACCCGGTCCGCGAAGGCGTCGAGGTCCCAGCCGTCGGGGAAGCCGGTCACCATCGCGTGGCACCACTCGGCGCGGTCCGTCCGCAGGCGCAGGGCCAGGCTGTTGAGCAGCAGCGAGTCCCCGAGGGTCACGATCGCCATCAGCGGGTGCTCACCGGATTCCCCCGCCCTGCGCTTGGGCACCAGCCCCAGGCCCGCCACCGCGCCCACGGCCGCCGGAGGCACGCTCGACGCGTGCGGGAGCAGCAGTCCACTGGCCAGGGCGGCCATGCCGGAGGTCCAGATCACCACGGCGAACGCGGCGGCGGCCGACCGCACAGTGCCCAGCAGCCGCCCCTCCTCACGGAAGCGCCAGACCAGACACACCCAGGTCACAGGCACGCAGACAGCGGCGGGCAGCACCCACTCCGACAGCACGGACGACTGGCCCCACGCCACAGCGTCCCCCATTCCGGTTGCAGACGAGGCTCCCCGCGACACCGGACTCGACGCTCTTCACACAGAGCCCCAGCGCGATTACGGAATGATGTTCCCACTGCCGCCGCTACCGTGTGCAGCGATTCCGGCCAAGACTTCGCTCAGGACCCCGCAAATCCAGCCATGGTTCGAACAAGGACTGGACAAGAGCGGGACAAAGCGAAACGGACCCCTCCGTGTGACTTACGTCACTTCGGAGAGGTCCGTTTCGATACCTCATGGTGCGCGAGGGGGGAGTTGAACCCCCACGCCCTTTCGGGCACTGGAACCTGAATCCAGCGCGTCTGCCTATTCCGCCACCCGCGCATGGGTGTTGTCTTCAGTCTTCCCGCGCCACCCTCGGACTTTTCCGTCCGGTTCTTGCGCGTTCGCCTTCCGACATCGAGAACATTAGCACGCTGTGGCGGGTGTCTTCACACTCGTTCCTGGTGGGCAGCCTGGAAGGGCCCCGACCGGCACCGGCCCCTCGCGACCTGCCGGGCACGGAACGTCCACGGGAGGGAGGAGCGGGACGAACCGGAGTCCGCCGCGCTCGCCGGAAGGGCCTCCGGAAGATCGTCGGAAGGCCGTCCGGAAGGTCATCCGGACCCCGTCGGGCCGGCGGGACCGCGGGCACCCCACCGGTTGCGGGACACTGGCTCGCAGCCGCCTCTACGATCCCTAGTGAAGGCGGCACCGGGACACCGGGTGAAGGCGACACTCGTCACTCCTGGCGCCGAAGGGGAACCAGCCGTTTTCCCGACGCGTGGATACGATCAGTAAGCAGTATCAGGAACGACCCTGAGCATCAGGAACGTCACTGAGGGAAGGAGGTGCCCCGTGGGAGTACTGAAGCGCTTCGAGCAGCGACTCGAGGGTCTCGTGAACGGCACCTTCGCCAAGGTGTTCAAGTCCGAGGTGCAGCCGGTGGAGATCGCGGGCGCGCTCCAGCGCGAGTGCGACAACAACGCCACCATCTGGAACCGCGACCGCACCGTCGTCCCCAACGACTTCATCGTGGAGCTGAGCGCCCCGGACTTCGAGCGCCTCAGCCCGTACTCCGGCCAGCTCGGCGACGAGCTCTCCGGCATGGTCCGCGACTACGCCAAGCAGCAGCGCTACACCTTCATGGGGACCATCAAGGTCCACCTGGAGAAGGCCGACGACCTCGACACCGGGCTGTACCGGGTGCGCAGCCGCACCCTCGCCGCCAGTGAGTCGCAGGATCCGCAGGCCCAGCGCCCGGCCGCGCCCCGCCCCGGCGGCGGCAGCGGCAGCGGTCCCGTCACCCACGGTGCCGGCTATCCGGCGCCGCCCTCGGGGCTGCCGCCCATGCCCGCGGGCCCGCCGCCCGGCGGTGCCGGGCGCGCACAGCGCGGCGGCGGAGCCGGCCCCACGGCCGCTCCGGCGTCCGGTGGCCAGACCCGGCGCTGGATCGAGATCAACGGCACGCGGCACCAGATCTCACGCCCCACCCTCGTGCTGGGCCGCAGTACCGAAGCGGACGTACGGATCGACGACCCCGGCGTCTCCCGCCGGCACTGCGAGATCCGGGTCGGCACCCCCGCGACGATCCAGGATCTGGGGTCGACCAACGGCATCGTGGTGGACGGACAGCACACCACGCGCGCTACGCTCCGCGACGGCTCACGCATCGTCGTGGGCAGCACCACCATCGTTTATCGGCAAGCCGAAGGGTGAAGCGGGGGCAATGTCAGAGCTGACCCTCACGGTCATGCGGTTGGGTTTCCTCGCCGTCTTGTGGCTGTTCGTCATCGTGGCCGTCCAGGTCATCCGCAGTGACCTCTTCGGCACGCGGGTCACCCAGCGCGGCTCCCGCCGCGGCGGCCCGGAGCGGCAGACGCAGCGCGCGCAGCAGCAGACCGCACCGCCGCAGCAGCGCCAGCAGCAGGGCGGCGGCCGGCGTGCCGACCGCGGCCGCCGCGGCGCGCCCACCAAGCTCGTGGTCTCCGAAGGCTCCCTGACCGGCACCACGGTGGCCCTCCAGGGCCAGACCATCTCGCTCGGCCGCGCCCACGACTCCACGATCGTGCTGGACGACGACTACGCCTCCAGCAGGCATGCCAGGATCTATCCGGACCGCGACGGCCAGTGGATCGTCGAGGACCTCGGCTCCACCAACGGCACCTATCTCGACCGGACCAGGCTGACCACCCCGACCCCGATCCCGCTCGGCGCGCCGATCCGCATCGGCAAGACCGTCATCGAGCTGCGGAAGTAGTAGGACCATGACGACCGGAGGGTGGGCAGCGTGTCTGGGAAGGGGCTGTACCCGGAGCCGACGGGCGAGGTGCGCATGAGTCTGTCACTGCGTTTCGCCGCCGGATCGCACAAGGGCATGATCCGGGAGGGCAACGAGGACTCCGGTTACGCCGGCCCCCGCCTGCTCGCCATCGCCGACGGCATGGGCGGCCAGGCCGCGGGCGAGGTCGCCTCCTCCGAGGTGATCTCCACGCTGGTCACGCTCGACGACGACGTACCGGGCTCCGACATCCTCACCTCCCTCGGCACGGCCGTGCAGCGCGCCAACGACCAGCTCCGGCTCATGGTCGAGGAGGATCCGCAGCTGGAAGGCATGGGCACCACGCTCACCGCCCTGCTGTGGACCGGGCAGCGGCTCGGCCTCGTCCACGTCGGCGACTCCCGCGCGTACCTCCTGCGCGACGGCGTGCTCACCCAGATCACGCAGGACCACACCTGGGTGCAGCGCCTCGTCGACGAGGGCCGGATCACCGAGGAAGAGGCCACCACCCACCCGCAGCGCTCCCTGCTGATGCGCGCGCTGGGCAGCGGCGACCACGTGGAGCCCGACCTCTCCATCCGGGAGGTCCGGGCCGGGGACCGCTATCTCATCTGCTCCGACGGTCTGTCCGGCGTCGTCAGCCACCAGACGATGGAGGAGACGCTCGCCAGCTACCAGGGCCCGCACGAGACCATCCAGGAGCTGATCCAGCTCGCGCTGCGCGGCGGCGGCCCCGACAACATCACCTGCATCGTCGCCGACGTCCTCGACGTCGACGGCGGTGACACCATGGCCGGCCAGCTCAACGACACCCCGGTGATCGTCGGCGCGGTGGCCGAGAACCAGCTCCAGCTGGGCGACGACGGTGCCCTGCACACCCCCGCCGGCCGGGCCGCCGAGCACGCCCGCGCCAACCGTCCCGTGCCTCCGCAGGGCGGCGGCTTCGGCCCGCCCGGCAGCGGCGACACGGACATGGGCGGCGCCCCGGAGGGCTCCTTCGGCGCCTTCATGGACGAGGAGTACGTCAAGCCCGTCCGCCGCGGCCGGTGGATCAAGCGGTCCCTCATCGTGGCCGTGGTGCTCGGCGTCGTCGCCGGCGGCCTCTACGGCGGCTACGGCTGGACCCAGACGCAGTATTTCGTGGGTGCCAAGGACAACGACCACGTGGCCGTCTACCAGGGCATCAACCAGAAGCTGGCCTGGGTCAGCCTGAGCAAGCTGTATCAGGACCACCCCGAGATCGAACTCAAGTACCTCCCGGTCGACCAGCGCGGCCGCGTCCAGGACACCATCGCGCTCGACGGCCGCGACAAGGCCGTGCAGAAGGTCAAGGACCTCGGCCTGCTCGCGGGCGCGTGCAAGAAGGAGGACGAGCGGCGCAAGGCCGAGCAGCAGGCCCGGGAGAAGGAGAAGCAGAGCGGCGAGCGGGCCGGTGGCGCGGTGGGCGAGGCCAAGGACCCGAAGTCCGACGGCAAGCCGGGCGCCCAGACCGCCCCCACGACGGCGCCCACGCCCGCACCGGGCCCCACCCTCAGCGAGGAAGAGCAGAAGTTGGTCCCGCAGTGCAGCACGCAGCAGTGAAGCCGTAGGGGGCCATCAACTCATGTCAGCCATGTCATCCATGCCGGGTACCAGCAACACCACAACGATCAGCACGGTCGGCCCGCCCAGCAGGCGCAACACCGAACTGGCGCTGCTCGCCTTCGCGGTGCTCATCCCGTGCTTCGCGTACGCCAACGTGGGCCTCGCCCTCAGCGGTGAGATGCCCTCGGGCATGCTCGGCTACGGCCTGGGCCTCGGCCTGCTGGCCGGTGTCGGCCACCTCGTCATCCGCAAGTTCGCCAAGTACGCGGACCCGCTGCTGCTGCCGATGGCCACGCTGCTCAACGGCCTCGGCCTCGTCCTGATCTGGCGGCTGGACCAGTCGCCCCGGCTGGCCAACCTCGCCAAGAACCAAGGCTTCAAGTACGCGGCGTCGGCGCCCAACCAGCTGATGTACTCGGCGCTGGGCATCGCCTTCTTCGTCGCCGTGGTGATCTTCCTCAAGGACCACCGCATCCTCCAGCGCTACACCTACATCTCGATGGCGGCCGCGCTGGCCCTGCTGATCGCCCCGATCTTCTTCCCCGCCAAGTTCGGCGCGCGGATCTGGATCACCCTGCCGGGCCTGGGCTCGCTCCAGCCGGGCGAGTTCGCGAAGATCATCCTGGCGATCTTCTTCGCCGGCTATCTGATGGTGAAGCGCGACGCGCTCGCCCTGGCCAGCCGCCGCTTCATGGGGCTCTATCTGCCGCGCGGCCGCGACCTCGGCCCGATCCTGGCCGTCTGGGCGTTCAGCATCCTCATCCTCGTCTTCGAGACCGACCTCGGCACCTCGCTGCTGTTCTTCGGCATGTTCGTCGTGATGCTCTACGTCGCGACCGAGCGCACCAGCTGGATCGTCTTCGGCCTGCTGATGTCGGCGGCCGGTGCCGTCGGCGTCGCCTCCTTCGAGCCGCACGTCCAGGCCCGTGTGAACGCCTGGCTGGACCCGTTCGGCGGCTGGGGCAAGTCCGCGGCCAGCGAGCAGATCTCGCAGGCCCTGATGGCCTTCGGCTCCGGCGGCGTCTTCGGCTCGGGCTGGGGCCAGGGCTACTCCGACCTCATCGGCTTCGCCGCCAACTCCGACTTCATCCTCGGCACCGTCGGCGAGGAGCTCGGCCTGGCGGGCACCATGGCGATCCTGATGATCTACGCGATCATCGTGGAGCGCGGCGTGCGCACCGCCCTCGCCGCCCGTGACCCCTTCGGCAAACTGCTCGCGTGCGGTCTGTCGGCCGCCTTCGGCATCCAGGTCTTCGTCGTCGCCGGCGGTGTCATGGGCCTCATCCCGCTGACCGGTATGACCATGCCGTTCATGGCCTACGGCGGCTCCTCCGTGCTCGCCAACTGGGCCCTGATCGCCATCCTCATCAAGATCAGCGACACCGCGCGCCGCCCCGCGCCGGCGCCCGCTCCCTCCCCCGACGCCGAGATGACCCAGGTGGTCCGACCGTGAACAAGCCCGTGCGCCGGATCGCGATCTTCTGCGGCCTGCTCGTGCTGGCCCTGCTGCTGCGCGACAACTGGCTCCAGTTCGTCCAGGCCGACGAGCTCAAGACGAACAAGCACAACCACCGCGTCGCGATCGCCCGTTACAGCCAGCCGCGCGGCAACATCATCGTCGACGGCCAGGAAGTGACCGGCTCGGCCGAGACCAACGGCATCGACTACAAGTACAAGCGGACGTACAAGAACGGCGAGATGTGGGCGCCGGTCACCGGATACAGCTCGCAGGTCTTCGACGGCTCCCAGCTGGAGAAGCTCTACGACAAGATCCTGACCGGGGACGACGACAAGCTCTTCTTCAACCGCACCGTCGACATGATCACGGGCAAGGGCCAGAAGGGTGGCGACGTGATCACCACCCTCAACACCAAGGCCCAGGAGGCCGCCTTCAAGGGCCTCGGTGACAAGCGCGGCGCCGTCGCCGCCCTCGACCCGCGCACGGGCAAGATCCTGGCCCTGGCGTCCACCCCGTCGTACGACCCGTCGAAGATCGCGGGCGCGAACGACAGCGCGGCGTGGACGGCGCTGGAGAAGGACAAGAACCAGCCGATGCTCAACCGGGCGCTGCGGGCCACCTACCCGCCCGGTTCGACGTTCAAGGTCGTGACCGCGGCCGCGGCGCTGGAGAACGGGCTGTACGGCGACCCGGACCAGAAGACCCAGACGCCGAACAAGTACATCCTTCCGGACTCCACCACGCCGCTGGCGAACGAGGGCAGCATCCAGTGTGAGAACGCCACCATGCGCGAGGCTCTGCGGATCTCCTGCAACACCGTCTTCGGCAAGATGAGCGCCGACCTCGGCAACGACAAGATGAAGAAGGAAGCGGAGAAGTTCGGCTTCAACAGCGAGATCCTCACGCCCGTACGTGCCGAGAAGAGCGTCTACCCCAAGGACAACCGGCCGCAGAACGCCATGGACGGCATCGGCCAGGCGTCCAACCGCGCCACCCCGCTCCAGATGGCCATGGTCGTCTCCGCGATCGCCAACAACGGCAAGCTCATGGAGCCGTACATGGTCGACAAGGTGCGCGCCCCGAACCTCAACGTGATCGAGACGCACCAGCCCAAGGAGATGTCGCAGCCGCTCTCCGCGCAGAACGCGCAGAAGATCCAATCGATGATGGAGACGGTGGTCGAGAACGGCACCGGCACCGGCGCGAAGATCGACAACGTCACGGTCGGCGGCAAGACCGGCACCGCCCAGCACGGCGTCGACAACAGCGGCAAGCCCTACGCCTGGTTCATCTCCTACGCCAAGACCGACAACGGCTCGCCCGTCGCGGTCGCCGTGGTGGTCGAGGGCGACGACCAGACGGCACGTGACGACGTCGCCGGTGGCGCGCTCGCCGCGCCGATCGCCAAGAACGTCATGGAGGCCGTGCTCAAGACGTCGAAGTGACGCCGCTCACCCCAGCAGCCGTGCGCCGTAGCTGACGGTACCGGTCGTGTATCAGGTGACGGTGGCGCCCGGAAGGGGCGCAGCGTGCCGGGTACGGTAAGCCCGGACAGCACACCGCCGGACCCACGCCGGTGCGGTCAGGAAAACGGAAGGGCTGGAGCTATGGAAGAGCCGCGTCGCCTCGGCGGCCGGTACGAGCTGGGCTCGGTGCTCGGCCGCGGTGGCATGGCCGAGGTCTATCTCGCCCACGACACCCGGCTCGGCCGCACCGTCGCCGTGAAGACGCTGCGGGTGGACCTCGCCCGCGACCCGTCCTTCCAGGCCCGGTTCCGCCGGGAGGCCCAGTCGGCCGCCTCGCTCAACCACCCGTCGATCGTCGCCGTCTACGACACCGGCGAGGACTACGTGGACGGGGTCTCGATCCCGTACATCGTCATGGAGTACGTCGACGGGTCCACGCTGCGCGAGCTGCTGCACTCCGGCAGGAAGCTGCTGCCCGAGCGCTCGCTGGAGATGACCATCGGCGTCCTCCAGGCGCTCGAATACTCGCACCGGGCCGGCATCGTCCACCGCGACATCAAGCCCGCGAACGTCATGCTGACGCGCACCGGCCAGGTCAAGGTCATGGACTTCGGCATCGCCCGCGCCATGGGCGACTCCGGCATGACGATGACGCAGACGGCGGCCGTCATCGGCACCGCCCAGTACCTCTCCCCGGAGCAGGCCAAGGGCGAGCAGGTCGACGCCCGCTCGGACCTCTACTCCACCGGCTGCCTGCTCTACGAGCTGCTGACCGTGCGGCCCCCGTTCATCGGCGACTCCCCCGTGGCCGTCGCCTATCAGCACGTGCGGGAGGACCCGAACCCGCCGAGCGTCCACGACCCCGAGATCACGCCCGAGATGGACGCGATCGTCCTCAAGGCGCTGACCAAGGACCCGGACTACCGCTACCAGTCGGCCGACGAGATGCGGGCCGACATCGAGGCCGCCCTGGAGGGCCAGCCGGTGGCGGCCGCCGCGGGCGCGTACCGGCCCGCCGGCTACGCCGAGGACCAGCCGACCACCATGCTCCGCCCGCAGGACCACGGCGCCGGACAGACGTCCATGCTGCCGCCGGTGCGCGACGACGACGGGGGCTTCGGCGGTTACGACGACGGCAACGGCCGCCGTCGTGGCGGGGGCGGGAAGAAGAGCAGCCTCTCCACGATCCTGCTGATCATCGCGGGCATCCTGGTGCTCGTCGGCGCGATCTTCATCGGCAAGTCGCTGTTCGGCGGCAACTCCAACAGCTCCCAGGTCACGGTGCCCAATCTCGTCGGGCAGACGCTCAAGGACGCTCAGCAGCAGGGCGTCAACGGCGACTTCAAGGTCGTCCAGAGCGGCTCGAAGCCGTGTGACCAGGACAAGGGCAAGATCTGCAGCCAGGACCCCAAGGACGGCGGCAAGATCGACCGGGGTGGCGAGGTCAAGGTGACCGTCTCCTCGGGCGCCGAGCAGGTCGAGGTCCCGGACGTCACGGAGAAGCAGGCCGACAAGGCCCGCCAGATCCTGGAGGACAAGGGCTTCACCGTCGACGTGAAGACGACCGTCACCGACAGCGCCCCCGCGGGCAGCGTCATGGACCAGGACCCCAAGGGCCTCACCAAAGCCGACAAGGGCTCCAAGGTCACGCTCACGGTCGCCGCGGCCCAGCAGGCCAAGCAGGTGCCGTCCGTGGTGGGCCAGGCGTTCGACGCGGCGAGCAAGCAGCTGTCGGACCTCGGCTTCGTGGTGAACAAGCAGGAGGAGGAGTCGGACCAGACTCCGGGCACCGTCCTGCGGCAGAGCCCCGACGGCAACACCAACGCCAAGCCCGGCTCCACGGTCACCCTGACCGTCGCCAAGGCCAAGGCGAACCAGAAGGCGACCGTGCCCGCGCTGAGCAACCAGAAGCTCAAGGACGCGAAGAAGACGCTGACGGACGCGGGTCTGAAGGTCGGCAACATCTCCGGCCCGCAGGACGACAACGCGACCGTGATCGCGACCGCCCCGGCCGCCGGCACCCAGCTCGACAAGAACACCCCGGTGAACCTCTTCACGCTGGCGGGAGCGCCGGGCGGGGCGAACGGTGACACGGGGCAGCCCGGGGACACCGGCGGTGACACCGGCTTCATCGGCGGGTTCACCGGCGGACGACGCCACTGACCTTCTGCGCGAGGTTGTTCTCAAACGCCGGAGGGGCTGGAAATTTTCCAGCCCCTCCGGCGTTCGTCCGTCTCAGCGCAGTTCCCTCGGCTTCGTCCGCGCGCTGTCGACCTTCTCCGTGTGGTCCAGCTCGGCCCAGACGATGTAGCGGTAGTCCGAGGTGTAGACCGGGGTGCAGGTCGTCAGGGTCAGGTAGCGGCCCGGGGTGTTCTTGCCGGACTCCTTCGGGACCGCGTCCAGGACGTCGACGTTGTACTTCGAGGTCTGCTTCAGCTCGGCGTAGACCTTGTAGACGTACCAGACGTCGCGCGTCTCGAAGACGACCGCGTCACCGGTCTTGATCTTGTCGATGTTGTGGAACTTCGCGCCGTGGCCGTCACGGTGCGCCGCCAGCGTGAAGTTGCCCTGCTTGTCCCAGGGCATCGCGGCCTTCACGGGGTCGCGGTAGAAGCCGGCGACGCCCTCGTTGAGGACGTCCGTGCCGGTGCCGCCCTTGACGAGCACCTCGCCGTTCTTCATCGACGGCACGTGCAGGAAGCCGATGCCGTCCTTGGTGTCGAGGGCGCCCGGTCCCGGCTTGGCCCAGGTGTCGCGCACGTGGTTGCTCTGCCGCTTCGCCTCGCGGTCGGCGAGCACGTTCGTCCACCACAGGGAGTAGACGACGAAGAGGGCCATGAGCACGCCCGCGGTGATCAGCAGCTCGCCGATCACTCCGACGGTGGCGGCGATCCGCCTCCGGGCGGGTTCCCGCCGCCGTGGCTCACCGTCGTCGTTCCGTGCCACCGCGCCGTACCCCGTTTCGTTCCGCTGTGCCGCTGTGTGCCGTCAACTCGTTCACTCGACGAGGGCGTCCGGCTTGCCCTTGCTCCGGGGCCGCTCGTCGACCATCTTGCCCCAGACGATCATGCGGTACGTACTGGTGAATTCCGGCGTGCAGGTCGTGAGCGTGATGTAGCGGCCGGGCCCCGAGAACCCCGAACCCTTGGGTAGGGGTGCGATGACCGTGACATTCGCCGGAGACGTCTGATCCAGGCGGCTCGTCATCTCATAGGTGTAGAACGTGCTCCGCGTCTCCACGACGATCTTGTCGCCGGGCTTCAGCCGGTTGACGTAACGGAACGGCTCGCCGTGGGTGTTGCGGTGGCCGGCCAGCGCGAAGTTCCCCTGCTTGTCCCAGGGCATCGCGGTCTTCAGCGGGTTCTCGCCGTAGTGGCCGACCATGCCCCGGTCCAGGACCTGGTGCTTGCCGGTGCCCTCGGCGATCGGGGCCTTCACGTCCAGGGAGGGGATGTAGATGATCGCGAAGCCCTCGCCGGGCGAGAACGCCCCCGCGTCCCGGTCCACCCCGGCGCCCTTGTCCCAGGTCTTCTGGAGGTGCTTGGCAGCGCCGCCCGCCTGCTGATGGGCTATCACGTTCGTCCACCACAGCTGATACGCGACGAACAGCAGCATCAGCGCCCCGGCGGTGATGAACAGCTCGCCCACCAGGCGGCACAGCAGGATGCCGAGGCTCTCCTTGGGCGCCACCCGGCCCGCGGCCGCCGCCCCGGCGCTCCGCTGCGCCCTGTGTGATCTGTGCGTCCTGCGGGCCTTCTGAGCCTTGTGTGCCGCCTTCCGCCGCTCGGCCCGGCCACCGGGTCGCACCGCCTGCGCCGGAACCAGCGCGTCCACCCTGCGCAGCTCCATGGTCGCGTGGTCCTCGGGCGGCAGCGGCTGCGATACGACCCTGGGGGCCGGTTCGGGGCGGAGCGTGGTCACGCCCCGGCCTTGCCCACCACCGGGGCGAGCCCCGCGGAGCGCTCCACCGCGTCCTTGTCGCCACAGGTCACCAGCCAGTTGGCGAGCATCCGGTGGCCCCACGCGGTGAGCACCGACTCGGGGTGGAACTGGACGCCCTCGACCGGCAGGTCGCGGTGGCGCAGGCCCATCGCGATGCCCGACTCGGTCCAGGCCGTGATCTCCAGCTCGTCCGGCCAGTTCTCGCGCTCGACGGCGAGCGAGTGGTAGCGGGTGGCCGTGAAGGGCGAGGGCAGGCCCTGGAAGACGCCGGAACCGCCGTGGGTCACCAGCGAGGTCTTGCCGTGCAGCAGCTCGGGGGCCCGGCCGACGACACCGCCGTACGCGACGGCCATCGACTGCATGCCGAGGCACACGCCGAAGACCGGCACGCCCGTCGCGGCGCAGTGCCGCACCATGTCGATGCAGACGCCCGCCTGCTCGGGCGCGCCCGGACCGGGCGACAGGAGCACGCCGTCGAAGCCGTCCTGGGCGTGGCTCAGTTCGACCTCGTCGTTGCGCAGGACCTCGCATTCGGCGCCGAGTTGATAGAGGTACTGCACGAGGTTGAAGACGAAGCTGTCGTAGTTGTCCACGACGAGGATGCGCGCACTCACCGGCTGACCGCCATTCCGTTGTCGACCGTCACATCGTTGAACGGCAGCAGCGGTTCCGCCCAGGGGAAGACGTACTGGAACAGGACGTAGACGATCGCCAGCACGAGCAGCAGCGAGATCAGTGCCCGCACCCATGCGTTGCCCGGCAGATGCCGCCAGATCCAGCCGTACATGCTGTCCCCACTTGCCGATGACGTAGTCGATACAGGTCGATGGAGTATCGATTTGCAGCACCAGGGTAAGGGGCGCGGGAGAGCCTGGTGGGTCAGCTGAGCAAAGCCTTGGGCTTGCCCTCGGCGACCGGGCCGGTGGCCTCCAGGTGGGCCCAGACGATCAGCCGGTGGCTGTGGCCCCACTCGGGTTCGCAGGTGGTGAGGGTGAGATAGCGGCCGGGCTCGCGGTAGCCGGACTCGGCGGGCACGGGGTCGATGACGCCGATGTCGTCGGGGCGGGTCCGGTAGGGGGCGCCGTCCACGCGATAGGTGAACCACGTCGTGCCGTCGGTGAGCACCACCGC
Organism: Streptomyces sp. NPDC001407; assembly: GCF_042895325.1. Classification (NCBI taxonomy): domain Bacteria; kingdom Bacillati; phylum Actinomycetota; class Actinomycetes; order Kitasatosporales; family Streptomycetaceae; genus Streptomyces; species Streptomyces sp. NPDC001407. The sequence continues at coordinate 182,139 of NZ_JBIAWF010000010.1, read as the reverse complement.
GTCACCGGCGCGCAGTTCGGGGAGGTCCTTGAAGGGGTCCCCGTAGGTGCGGCGGTGACCGGCGACCGCGAAGTTGCCCGTCTCGCCGAGCCCGGCGGTCCGGTCGTAGTGGCCGAGGCCCTTCTTGAGGTTCGCGGTGCCGGTGCCCTGGAGGACGGGCTTGGCCCAGCCGGAGCCGAGGCGGGGGATGTACATGACGGCGAAGGCGTCGCCGGGGACGTAGGCGGACGGTCGTCGCGGAACCGTTTCACCACCACCGCCGGTGCCGCTCTGCCGTCCCCCTGGCTCTCCCGCCGCCGTCGGCGCCGACGCCTCTCCGGCCGGCTGCCCGGCCGGCTGCTCCGCCGTTCCGCCTGCCGTGCCGCCTGGTGCTTGTCCCGCCGCCTGCCCCGGTGCCCGCGTGGCCGGCCCGTCCGGCGGCCGCTCCGTCGGCGGTGCGGCGGCCGACCACCGTTCGTGGAGGCGGTCCAGCTCGCCGTCCATCGCGCTGTCCGCCCGTACGCCGGTCCAGTAGAGGACGTAGACCACCAGCAGGACGATCAGGGTGCCGATGGTGACGCACAGCTCGCTGAGTGTCCGGACGACGAGTCTCGCGCTCATCGGCCGACCCCCTCCCGGGTTTACCCCATGGGCTTGGCGTAGTGGAGATCCACTGTGCCCGAGTAGCCGGGAAGAGTCACCGCGTCGTGCTGGTCGACTTTCCAGCCGAGGCCGTACGCCGTCACGTACTGCAGGTAGTTCTGGATCGCGGGCGAGCTGTCCAGGGCCTTGCGCAGGGCGCCGCGGTCGCCGACGGCGGTCACCTTGTACGGCGGGGAGTAGACGCGGCCCTGGAGGATGAGGGTGTTGCCGACGCAGCGGACCGCGCTGGTGGAGATCAGGCGCTGGTCCATGACCTCGATGCCCTTGGCGCCGCCCCGCCACAGGGCGTTGACCACGGCCTGGAGGTCCTGCTGATGGATGACCAGGTCGTTCGGCTGCGGGTCGGGGACGCCGGGGATCCGCGGAGTGGCGTTGGGCGGCGCGTCGGTGAGGGTGACGGAGAGGCCCGTGCCCTGGATCTTGCTGGTGCCCGCGTCCGCTTCCAGGTCGGCGAGCTTCTTGTTCTCGGCGGCGCTGTTGCCGTTGTCGCGCCGGGCGAGGGCGTCGACCTGCGAGCGCATGCCCGCGGCACTGTCGTCCAGGTCGGCGTTCTTGCGGCTGCGCTCCTGGATGAGGTCGGACAGCCGGAGCATCGAGTCGTCGGTGCGGATGTTGGTGCCGTGCGCGGTGTTGAAGCTCGTCCAGAAGATGAGGCCGGCGAGCGCGAAGACCCCGCCGGTCAGCAGCCGCACCGGCCGGAATCGCCGGGAAGGCGTGCTGGTGGAGTCCGCAGAATTGCTCAACGTACCCTTATCCTCTCCGACGCCGCGGAAGCACTACGCTAACGGACGCCCGGGGGAAGGGAGCGTTCCCGGCGCTTCCCGACTCGGCGGCCAGCCCTTGTATCCCCAGCGCGGTCACGCAGCGCATCGACAGGAGAGTTCCTCGTGCCGAAGTCACGGATCCGCAAGAAGGACGACTTCACGCCACCGCCGGCGAAGCAGCAACAGAACATCAAGCTGAGCAGCGGCCGCGGTTGGGTCGCCCCTCTGATGCTGGCGATGTTCCTGATCGGGCTGGCGTGGATCGTCATCTTCTATGTGACCAGTGGCGACATGCCGGTCGAGTCGCTGCACAACTGGAACATCGTGGTCGGCTTCGGCTTCATCGCCGCGGGATTCGTGGTCTCCACCCAGTGGAAGTAGGGGCCTGACCGGGCTTCGCGCAAGCCCTCCGGTCAGCCTTCCGGGGAGTTATCCACAGCCTCGTCCACAGTGGGGAAAAACTCAGAAGATCTGTGGATAACTTCCCCGGCGTTGACACCGGTGTGACTGATCACCGGCGCGGTGTAGCCCGGGTCACAGGGCCCCACCCAGCACAAACGTAGCTCTGTGCGATGTCGGACAGCTGTTCCCCACGGCATGCACAAGATCCCGCACGCGCTGTGGACAACCCGGCTCTCCGGAGTCCGGGGCCCTCGGGGGAAAAGATCACCCGGTGAGCTGAAGCGTCCGGACGACCACGGCTCCCGCGATCACCAGCAGCGCCAGCCCACAGGTCGCCCGCTGCACCAGCACCCGCTTCTGCCTGGGGGCGTGCACCAGGCCGTACGCCACGGCGGTGCCCACCACGAGCCCGCCGATGTGGGCCTCCCAGGCGATGTTCGACCAGGCGAAGGTGAAGATCAGGTTGAGCACGAGCAGCGCGACGACGGGCCGCATGTCGTAATTCAGCCGTCGCATCAGCACGGCCGTCGCACCCAGCAGACCGAAGATCGCGCCGGAGGCGCCGAGCGAGGGCTGGGCCGGGTCGGCGACCAGGAAGGTCAGCGCCGAGCCGCCCAGGCCGGCCAGCAGATAGAGCGTCAGATAGCGGGCACGGCCGAGCGCCGCCTCCAGCGGGGGGCCGAGCCACCACAGCGAGAGCATGTTGAACGCGATGTGCATCGGCGCCTGGTGCAGGAACATCGAGGTCAGCAGGCGGTACCACTGGCCTTCCGCGACGCCCTCGACCGGACCGGCGAAGGTCAGCCGCGCTCTGCCGAACAGCTCCAGATCCTCCACCAACCGGTCGCCCGCGATCATCACCGCGACCCACAGGGCCACATTGAGGCCGAGGAGGATCTTGGTCACCAGGCGGGGGTCGGACGCGTGGGCACCGCCCGCGATCGTGCGCGGCGCACCGGCGCGCGGCGGCGGCCCGCCCGGACCCGCGCTGCCGGCATGGGCGCCGACGCACTCCGGGCACTGGAAACCGACCGACGCGCTGACCATGCACTGCGGGCAGATCGGCCGCTCACAGCGGGTGCAGCGGATGCCTGTCTCCCGGTCCGGGTGCCGGTAGCAGCCGAGAGCCTGGTCGTTCATGCGTTCCCCTTGCGCCTGTCACGGGCGGGCCTTGTCGTCGGGTGGCGTGCGGCCCCGCCCGTCATACGGACGGGCAGGGCGCCGGGTTCCCGGAAGCCACGCCTCGTAAGGGTGAGGCCACGGCTCGGAAGGTGACGTCAGCCCTCGATGACGTCGGATCCGGTGGCGTCGATGTCTGACGCCGATGTCTGACGTCGATGTCGTCGGATCCGGTGACGTCCGGCCTCGGTGACGTCAGCCCTTGCGGGACTCGACGACGACCGACTCGATGACGACGTCGTCCACCGGGCGGTCGGTGCGCGAATTGGTCGCGGTGTTGGCGATGGCGTCGACGACCTTGCGCCCGGCCTCGCCGCTGACCTCGCCGAAGATCGTGTGCTTGCCGGTGAGCCAGGCGGTGGGCGAGACCGTGATGAAGAACTGCGAGCCGTTGGTGCCCGGACCCGCGTTGGCCATGGCCAGCAGATAGGGCTTGGTGAAGGCCAGGTCGGGGTGGAACTCGTCCGCGAAGGTGTAGCCCGGGCCGCCGGTGCCGTTACCCAGCGGGTCGCCGCCCTGGATCATGAAGCCCTGGATGACGCGGTGGAAGACCGTGCCGTCGTACAGCTTGTCCGTGGACTTCTGGCCGGTCTGCGGGTTGACCCACTCCCGCTCGCCCTTGGCGAGCTCGACGAAGTTCCGCACCGTCTTGGGCGCGTGGTCCGGCAGCAGCCGGATCTCGATGTCGCCCTGGCTGGTCTTCAGGGTGGCGTACAGCTGCTCGGCCACGTTCTACCTTCCATAAGTCTTCACTGGACGGCTACCGATCCTTGCACGGACGGCTTCGCGCCGAGTAGCGGTCAAACGCCCTCGCGCGGCGCGAAATCGTGGCATTGTCGATCGAAGCTCTTCGTAACCCGCTGATGCCCTCTTAGTGCCCATTGATGCCTACGGGCGTTCACCGGTGTGCCCGGTGCCGGAGCGCCGCTCGATGACCCGGATGCCCGCTCGCAGGTGCCGGACCGCCCACCGGCAGGCATGATTTTCCACTGGGTGGAAAGGCGACAAAACATACGCCACCGAGGAGGAGGTTCTCGTGACCCGCAAAGACAGCGTGCGCGCAGCGACCCACACGGCGAAGGACAGCGTGCGGCACGCCGCGGAAGTGGTGGCGCCCTACGCCGGCACGGCCAAGGACGCCGCCGTGCACTATGCGCACGAAACCCGCACCCGGCTCGCTCCCAAGGTCTCGGCCGCCACGCGACAGGCGCGCAGCAGCGCCGGCGAGCAGTACCACGCGCACCTGGCCCCGCGCCTGGAGCACGTCCGCGAGTCCCTGCCCCCGAAGGTCGACCAGGCCGCCGCCCGGGCCCGCGCCGCCGCCGAGCCGGTGCGCGACGAGGCCGTCGCCCGGGGCGCCGCGGCGATCGCCGCGTTGCGCGGCCAGGTGTCCGCCGCCGACATCGAGAAGCTGCTGGCCAAGCGCGGCCGCCGCTGCCGTGCCGGCCGGGTCGCCAAGCGCTTCGTCCTGCTGGGGCTGCTGGCGGGAGGCGCGTACGCCGCCTGGAAGTGGTGGGACAAACAGGCCAACCCGGACTGGCTGGTCGAGCCGCCCGCCCCCACCGAGGTCTCCGACCGGAACCCGCTGAGCTCGGTGGACGGCAGCGCCGGCTCCCTGGACCCCGACGTGCAGGCCAAGCAGGACCGCGAAGACCTCGCCGAGGACGACATCGAGGAGCGCGACGACCGGCTCTGACCTGGGCCGACGCCCTCAGGACAGACAAAAAGCCGCGAGGCGGGAGACCGATCGGGTCTCCCGCCTCGCGGCTGTTCTCCTGTGGAGCCTAGGAGAGTCGAACTCCTGACATCCGCCATGCAAAGACGGCGCTCTACCAACTGAGCTAAGGCCCCTTCGCCGATCAGGATACCCGGTGACGGCCCCCTTTCCCGACCGGGTATCGCCGCGACCCACCACTCTCCGTAGGATGCACCGCAAGATTCGCGGCAGCGAAGCGAAGGGGAGAGCGAGATGGACGCAGCACAGCAGGAAGCCACCGCCCGCGCACGGGAGCTCCAGCGGAGCTGGTACGGAGAGCCCCTGGGGGCGCTGTTCCGCCGTCTCATCGACGATCTCGGCCTCAACCAGGCCCGTCTCGCCTCCGTTCTGGGCCTGTCCGCGCCCATGCTCTCGCAGCTGATGAGCGGTCAGCGGGCGAAGATCGGCAACCCCGCGGTGGTGCAGCGGGTGCAGGCCCTCCAGGAGCTCTCCAGCCAGGTCGCCGACGGCAGCGTGAGCGCCGCCGAGGCCGCCGACCGGATGGAGGAGGTCAAGAAGAGCTCGGGCGGCTCGGTCCTCAACTCCACCCAGACCACGGCCAGCAGCGGCGCCCCGACCGTGCGGCGCGTGGTGCGGGAGATCCAGTCGCTGCTGCGCTCGGTGGCCGGCGCGGGCGACATCATCGACGCCGCGCAGACCCTCGCCCCCACCCATCCCGAACTGGCCGAGTTCCTGCGGGTGTACGGCGCCGGGCGCACCGCCGAGGCGGTCGCCCACTACGAGGCGCACCAGAGCTGACCGACGCGAACGCGATGGGTGAGGTCTTCGCGGGGCGGTACGAGCTGGTCGACCCGATCGGGCGGGGCGGGGTGGGAGCCGTCTGGCGGGCCTGGGACCACCGCAGGCGGCGCTATGTGGCGGCGAAGGTGCTTCAGCAGAGCGATGCCCACACCCTGCTGAGATTCGTCCGCGAGCAGGGTCTGCGCATCGACCACCCCCATGTGCTGGCGCCGATGAGCTGGGCGGCGGACGACGACAAGGTGCTGTTCACCATGGATGTGGTGCGCGGCGGTTCGCTCGCCCATCTCATCGGTGACTACGGCCCATTACCGCCGTATTTCGTGTGTCTCGTGCTCGATCAGCTGCTCTCGGGCCTGTCGGCGGTGCATACGGAGGGGGTGGTGCACCGGGACATCAAACCGGCCAACGTCCTTTTGGAGGCGACCGGTACGGGCCGCCCCCATGTGCGGCTCTCCGACTTCGGCATCGCCATGCGCAAGGGCGAACCGAGACTGACGGACACCAACTACGTGATGGGGACGCCCGGTTATTTCGCCCCCGAGCAAATGCTGGGCGACGAACCCGACTTCCCCGCGGACCTGTTCGCCGTCGGGCTGATGGCCCTCTACCTCCTCACCGGCCGCAAACCCGACGCGGAAGCGCTGGTGCGGAGATTCCTGGAACACGGCACACCGACCGCGCCGGAGGGCGTACCGGAACCGCTCTGGCACGTTCTCGCGGGCCTGCTGCAACCCGACCCGTGCATGCGGTTCCGTACGGCCACGGGCGCCCGGAAGGCACTGGCCGAGGCCGTGGAGCTGATGGACGGGCCGGGGCCGGACGAGGAGCCGATCGAGGTCTTCGACCATCTGGGGCCCCTGCCACCGGGGTTCGGCCCCGAGGGGCCCGAGCCGCGCGAGACGCCCGGGGACGCCGGTACGCCCCCGACGCCCCGGCTGCCGCCCGGTCAGGCGCCCGGAACGCCTCCTGAGCCCCCTTTCCCGCCCGCCTCGGCCGCCACCGGCCGCCCCACGCCCCCTACCGCCCCTGCCGTGCCGCGAACGCCTCCCGTGCCCGTACGTCCGCCCGCTGCGGCCTCGCCTCCGCCGTCCCGGGCCGTGGGGCCGCCGCCGGCGAAGGTCGCCGTGCCGGTGCTGATCGTGGCGCTGCTCTGCCTCGCGGTGGGCATCTGGGCGCTGGCCGTCGGCTGACCCACACACTGATTCACGTTCGCAACCATTTTGTTTACTGCCGCAAACACAACAGGGCCCCGGCCGCGTCGGCGGCCGGGGCCCTGCGTCAGGACTCTTTTGTCTTACACACCCGAACCTGCGGGCACGGAGTCGGTCGCCTCCGTCCACAGGTCCTGCTCGGCGCGATCCGCCTGGATCTGGCGGTACACGAGGAGCCCGCCGATGGCGGCCAGTGCGACCAGGAGGAGCTTCTTCACCGCGCGACCTCGTCTTTCCTTGACGTAAGGGGACCTCTGGTGGCCGATGATACACACCGACCGATACCGACCGGTGACCTGTGCCGGGTCCACTTCTCACACCCGGTACGGGCCCAACTCCCCGGCACGGAAAACAGATCGGGCCGGACGGAGAATTCTCCGTCCGGCCCGATCGTGCGGTGGGGCTAACAGGACTTGAACCTGTGGCCTCTTCCTTATCAGGGAAGCGCTCTAACCGTCTGAGCTATAGCCCCGCGCGACACCGAAAGATTAGCGCACTTGGGGCCCAGTCCCAAAATCGTCCGGGCCCCCGGTGCAGGTCGCCGCTATTCGTCCTCGGCGAGGGTCAGCTCCACACCGCCGACGAAGCCCGCCGAGAGGTTGTAGACAAAGGCACCCAGCGTCGCCAGCGCGGTCGCCAGGACCACGTCGATCACCGCGATGACCGACGTGAAGAGGAGGACGTTCGGCAGCGACAGGAAGGACTGGAGGTCGAAGCCGCCGCCCTCGCTGGAGGTGGCGTCGCTGATCGTGCCGCCGACGGTCGAGAAGACGCCCATGGCGTCCATGACCGTCCACAGCACCGCGGCCGCCACGATCGTGCACACGCCCAGCGCGATGGACAGCAGGAAGCTGACCTTCATCACCGACCACGGGTCGGCCTTGGCCACCCGCAGCCGCGCCGAGCGCGTACGCGGCGCGGGACGGGCCGCTGCCGCCGCCGGAGCCGCCGGGCGGGGCGCCCGGGGCTGCTGCTCCTGTGCGGCCCGCTGGGCGGGCGGACGGCCCTTGGCGGGGCCCTTGGCGGCCGGGGTGCCCCGATCCGCCGCCGGTGCCTTGGCCGCGGCCGTGGAGTCCTTCCCGGCGGGCTCCGCGGCGGAGGCGCTCCCGGGCTTCCCGGCGTCCTCTGCGGCCGCCCGGCCCTTCGGCTCCTTGGCGGCCTTCGCCGCCTTCCCGTCCTTGGCGCCGGAGCTCTTGGAGCTCGTGGAACCGGAACCCGAAGCGGAACCCTCCGCCGGCGGCTCGTACGCCTTCGGCGGGTGGTAGGGCTTCGGGTCGCGGGTGTCCGTCACAGTCCCCCCCTTGGACTTGGAGTCGGCCCCGGACGTGCCGGAGCCACGAGCGCCGGCCTTCTCTGCGGCAGGGGCGGCGGTGGTGGGTTTGGCACCCGCACCGCTTGCCGCGGCGCCCGTGGCTCGACTCACGACTTACTCCTCGGTGTCCTCGGCCGGGGGCTCCGCGCCCTCGGCCATCTGGGGCCCGTCGCCCGCGGCTGCGTCGGCCAACTCCTCGACCTCTTCAGCCTCGCGACCGGCCTCGGCATTGCGCGCGATACCCACGACGGCGTCGCGCTTGCCCAAGTTGATCAGCTGAACGCCCATGGTGTCACGGCCTGTCTCCCGCACCTCGTTGACCCGGGTCCGGATCACACCACCGCTGAGGGTGATGGCGAGGATCTCGTCGGTCTCCTCGACCACCAGAGCGCCGACCAGCGAGCCACGATCCTCCACGATCTTGGCCGCCTTGATACCGAGGCCGCCACGGCCCTGGACGCGGTACTCGTCGACGTTCGTCCGCTTCGCGTACCCACCGTCGGTGGCGGTGAACACGAACGTCCCGGCCCGGACCACGTTCATCGAGAGCAGCTCGTCGCCCTCGCGGAAGCTCATGCCCTTGACGCCCGAGGTCGCGCGGCCCATGGGGCGGAGAGCTTCATCCGTTGCGGTGAACCGGATCGACTGTGCCTTCTTGCTGACCAGCAGCAGGTCGTCCTCGGCGGACACCAGCTCGGCACCGATCAGCTCGTCCTCCGCGCCGCTCTCCGTCTCCCGGAGGTTGATGGCGATGACACCGCCCGAGCGGGGCGAGTCGTAGTCCTTCAGCGGAGTCTTCTTCACCAGACCGGACTTGGTGGCGAGCACCAGATAGGGCGCCGCCTCGTAGTCGCGGATGGCGAGGATCTGGGCGATCTTCTCGTCCGGCTGGAAGGCCAGCAGGTTCGCCACGTGCTGGCCACGGGCGTCCCGGCCGGCGTCCGGCAGCTCGTACGCCTTGGCGCGGTAGACCCGGCCCTTGTTGGTGAAGAACAGCAGCCAGTGGTGCGTGGTCGAGACGAAGAAGTGGTCGACGATGTCGTCCTGCTTCAGCTTGGTGCCCCGGACGCCCTTGCCGCCGCGCTTCTGCGAGCGGTAGTCCTCGGTCTTGGTGCGCTTGACGTAACCACCGTTGGTGATGGTGACGACGATGTCCTCCTCGGCGATCAGGTCCTCGATGGACATGTCGCCGTCGAAGGGGACCAGCTTGGAGCGCCGGTCGTCGCCGAACTTCTCGACGATCGCGGTCAGTTCCTCGCTGATGATCATCCGCTGCCGCTCGGGCGAGGCGAGGATCTCGTTGTACTCGTTGATCTTCGCCTGGAGCTCGTCGTGCTCCGCGGTGATCTTCCGGTGCTCCAGGGCGGCCAGGCGACGCAGCTGCATCTCCAGGATCGCGTTGGCCTGGAGCTCGTCGATCGCCAGCAGGCCCATCAGGCCCTCGCGCGCGATGTCGACCGTGTCGCTGCGCCGGATCAGCGCGATGACCTCGTCGATGGCGTCCAGGGCCTTCAGCAGACCGCGCAGGATGTGCGCGCGCTCCTCGGCCTTGCGCAGCCGGAAGCGGGTGCGCCGGACGATGACCTCGATCTGGTGCGTGACCCAGTTGCGGATGAAGGCGTCGATCGAGAGGGTGCGCGGCACACCGTCGACGAGCGCCAGCATGTTGGCGCCGAAGTTCGTCTGGAGGTCGGTGTGCTTGTAGAGGTTGTTGAGGACGACCTTGGCGACCGCGTCCCGCTTGAGCACGACGACCAGGCGCTGGCCCGTACGGGAGGAGGTCTCGTCGCGGACGTCGGCGATGCCGCCGACCTTGCCGTCCTTCACCAGGTCGGCGATCTTCTGCGCGAGGTTGTCCGGGTTGACCTGGTAGGGCAGCTCGGTGACCACCAGGCACTGGCGGTTCTGGATCTCCTCCACCGCGACGACGGCGCGCATGGTGATCGACCCGCGGCCGGTGCGGTACGCCTCCTCGATGCCCTTGCGGCCCACCACGAGGGCGCCGGTCGGGAAGTCGGGGCCCTTGATCCGCTCGATGAGCGCCTCGAGGAGCTCCTCGGAGCTCGCGTCGGGGTTCGCCAGATACCACTGGGCGCCCTCGGCGACCTCGCGGAGGTTGTGCGGCGGGATGTTGGTGGCCATGCCGACCGCGATGCCCGCCGAACCGTTGATCAGCAGGTTCGGGAAGCGGGCCGGCAGGACGGTCGGCTCCTGGTTGCGGCCGTCGTAGTTGTCCTGGAAGTCGACGGTCTCCTCGTCGATGTCCCGGAGCATCTCCATGGACAGCGGCATCATCTTGCACTCGGTGTACCGCATGGCGGCGGCCGGGTCGTTGCCCGGGGAACCGAAGTTGCCGTTGGAGTCCACCAGCGGCATCCGCATCGACCAGTGCTGGGCGAGGCGGACGAGCGCGTCGTAGATCGAGGCGTCACCGTGCGGGTGGTACGTACCCATGACGTCACCGACGACGCGGGCGCACTTGTAGAAGCCCTTCTCGGGGCGGTAGCCACCGTCGTACATCGCGTAGAGCACGCGGCGGTGCACCGGCTTGAGGCCGTCGCGCACGTCCGGGAGCGCACGCGAGACGATGACGCTCATCGCGTAGTCCAGATACGAGCGCTGCATCTCGGTCTCGAGCCCGACGGGCTCGACGCGCATCCCGACGCCCTCCAGGGGGGCGGGGGCGCCCTCGGGCGTCACCTCGGGCACGGGGGCGGTGGGAGTCTCGGGGGTCTCGTCGGCCATTGCTGTTCAAAGTCCTTTCGCGCTGCGGCTGTTTCTCGTGGGCCGACAGGCTCAGATGTCGAGGAAGCGGACGTCCTTGGCGTTGCGCTGGATGAAGGAGCGCCGTGCCTCGACGTCCTCGCCCATGAGCACCGAGAACAGGTCGTCCGCCTGCGCGGCGTCGTCCAGGGTGACCTGGCCGAGCACGCGGTGGTCGACGTCCATGGTGGTGATGCGCAGCTCCTCGGCGTTCATCTCACCGAGACCCTTGAAGCGCTGGACCGAGTCGTCCTTGATCCGCTTGCCGTTCTCCCGGCCGAGCTGGATCAGGGCGTCGCGCTCGCGGTCGGAGTAGGCGTACTCGAAGTCGTCCCGGCCCCACTTGATCTTGTACAGCGGGGGACGGGAGAGGTAGACGTGCCCGGCCTCGACCAGCGGCCGCATGAAGCGGAAGAGGAAGGTGAGCAGCAGGGTGTTGATGTGCTGACCGTCGACGTCGGCGTCCGCCATCAGGATGATCTTGTGATAGCGGAGCTTGGCGATGTCGAAGTCCTCGTGCACACCGGTGCCGAAGGCCGAGATCAGGGCCTGGACCTCGGTGTTCTGGAGGATCTTGTCGATCCGCGCCTTCTCGACGTTGAGGATCTTGCCGCGGATCGGGAGGATCGCCTGGTACTGCGGGTTGCGGCCGGACTTGGCCGAGCCGCCGGCGGAGTCACCCTCGACGATGAAGATCTCGCACTTGGTCGGGTCGTTGGACTGGCAGTCGCTGAGCTTGCCCGGCAGCGACGCCGACTCCAGCAGGCCCTTGCGGCGGGTGAGGTCGCGGGCCTTGCGGGCCGCGACGCGCGCGGTCGCCGCCTGGATGGACTTGCGGATGATGTCCGCGGCCTCGTTGGGGTTGCGGTCCAGCCAGTCCGTCAGGTGCTCGTGGGCGACCTTCTGCACGAAGGTCTTCGCCTCGGTGTTGCCGAGCTTCGTCTTCGTCTGGCCCTCGAACTGCGGCTCGCCGAGCTTGACGGAGATGATCGCGGTCAGACCCTCGCGGATGTCCTCACCCGTGAGGTTGTCGTCCTTCTCGCGGAGCAGCTTCTTCTCGCGGGCGTAGCGGTTGATCAGACCGGTGAGCGCGGAGCGGAAGCCCTCTTCGTGGGTGCCGCCCTCGTGGGTGTGGATGGTGTTGGCGAAGCTGTAGACACCTTCGCTGTACTGGCTGTTCCACTGCATCGCGATCTCGACCGAGAGCATGCGCTCCTTGTCCTCGGCCTCGATGTCGATGACGGTCGGGTGGATCAGCTCGCCCTTGCGGGCGTTGAGGTACGTCACGAAGTCGACGATGCCGCCTTCGTAGTGGTAGTCCACCGAGAGGGGCTTGCCCTCCTCGTCGACGTGGTCGGCGCGCAGGTCCGTCAGCGAGATGCGCAGGCCCTTGTTGAGGAACGCCATCTCCTGGAAGCGCCGCGACAGCGTCTCGAAGGAATACTCGGTGGTCTCGAAGATGTCGCCGTCGGCCCAGAAGGTGACGGAGGTGCCGGTCTCGTCCGTCGCCTCGTTCTTCTGGAGCGGGGCCGTGGGGACACCGAGCTTGTAGTCCTGGGTCCACCGGAAGCCGTCGGTCTTCACCTCGACCGCGACGCGCGTCGACAGCGCGTTGACGACCGAGACGCCGACGCCGTGCAGACCGCCGGAGACCGCGTAGCCGCCGCCGCCGAACTTGCCGCCCGCGTGCAGCACGGTCAGGACGACCTCGACGGCGGGCTTGCCCTCGGAGGGGACGATGCCGACCGGGATGCCACGGCCGTTGTCCACGACGCGCACGCCGCCGTCGGGAAGGATCGTCACCTCGATGGTGTCCGCGTGACCGGCCATGGCCTCGTCGACGGAGTTGTCCACGACCTCCTGCACCAAGTGGTGCAGGCCACGCTCACCGGTCGAGCCGATGTACATGCCGGGCCGCTTGCGGACCGCGTCCAGTCCTTCCAGGACGGTGATCGCGCTGGCGTCGTACGACGCCGCCTCACCCGCGGGTGAGCCCGTGGGGGCCGCGCCGCTCGTGGAAGGGATGTTCTCGTTGGGGTTGCCGGAATCGGCCACGAAGCGCCCTTTCTGGCACAGCACAGGCCATCCCTGCCTACGGCGGGGAGACCCCACCCGGGGCAGGCAGGAGCGGCTGCGTCGTTCTGCGTTGGTCGACGTGTCCCGCGAACCGGCGGGATTGTCACCAGTCTACCGGTAGCACTGACATGAATGGGGGTTTGGCGGTGCCTGAGTCCTCACGTGCCGCCCTGAACCGGCATCAGCCGACTCCCTATATGTGGGACCGGCCCCGAAGAGGCTCACAGCGGCACTCAGCGCTTCGGGCTGTCAACCGCCCGCTACCGTGAGCGGAGTCCTTCCCCCGCCGTCGGCGCGCGGCGCCCGCACTCCGTGAGCGCGCCGGGTGCCGCCGGGGCCCGCCGGACGTCAGCGGGACACACCGGATCACCCGTAGGTGTCGCCCGGCCCGGTGCTCCCGGGGGCGCGCAGCGGCCCGTACCTGCGGCCGGGCCCGCCAGGCCCCAGCACCTTGATCACCTTCACCGTGCCCTGCCCGAGATCGGCGTTCAGGCGGGCCACCAGCTGCGGCGCCAGCAGCCGCAGCTGCGTCGCCCACGCCGTCGAGTCGCACTGCACGGTCAGCACCCGGGCGTCCTCGTCGTACTTCTGCGGCTCGCAGTGCAGCGCGACGTCCGGCCCCACCATCTGCGGCCAGCGGCCCATCACCCCGCCCACCGCGGCGGGCGCCTCCCAGCCGCGCTCGGTGATCAGGCGGTTGATCGCGGCGCCCAGCGGCAGCGGGTCCCGGCCGTCCGCCCGCGCGCCCGAGCGCAGGCCGCCGCGGCGCGCCTGCTTCTTCTGCTGCACGGCGTTGCCCCGCGCCCGCGCCTGCTCCTTCGCGGCCCGCAGTGCCACCCGCGCGAGATCCACACCGGACGGCTCGGCCGCCTTGGGCCGCTCGGGCATCTCCTGGCCACCGGTCATGCGCGCTCGACCGTGCCTTCCGTGACCGCGTACCGCGCGCCCACCAGCACGCCCGGCACGTCGTCGTCCACCGCGGCCGTCACCAGCACCTGCTCGCCCGGAGCCACCAGCTCCGCCAGCCGCTCGCGGCGGCGGGCGTCCAGCTCGGCGAAGACGTCGTCGAGCACGAGCACCGGTTCGTTGCCCTCGGAGCGCAGCAGGTCGTACGAGGCCAGGCGCAGCGCCAGCGCGTACGACCAGGACTCGCCGTGGCTGGCGTATCCCTTGGCCGGCAGCCGGCCGAGGTTGAGCAGGAGCTCGTCGCGGTGCGGGCCGACCAGGGTCACGCCGCGCTCGATCTCCTGCTTGCGGACCTCGGAGAGCGCGGTGATCAGCGCCTCGTAGAGCTCGTCGCGGGTGTGGGCGCCTTCAATGGCCGCGGGTCCGCGGTACTCGAAGGCGACCGGGCCGCCGCCGGGCGCCAGCTGTTCGTACGCCTTGTCCGCCAGCGGCCGGAGCGTGGCGATCAGGTCGAGGCGCCGGTCCAGCAGTTCGGCACCGGCGCGGGCCAGGTGCTGGTCCCAGATGTCGAGGGTGGAGAGGTCCAGGCCGCGGCCGCCGTGGCGGCGGGCCATGGCCGCGCTCTTCAGCAGGGTGTTGCGCTGCTTGAGCACCCGGTCGTAGTCGGAGCGCACACCGGCCATGCGCGGGGAGCGCGCGGTGATCAACTCGTCCAGGAAGCGGCGGCGTTCGCCCGGGTCGCCCTTGACCAGCGCCAGGTCCTCGGGGGCGAACAGCACCGTGCGGACTATGCCGAGCACGTCGCGGGGGCGCACCTGTGAGGAGCGGTTGATCCGGGCCCGGTTCGCCCGGCCGGGGTTGAGCTCCAGCTCGATCAGCTGCTGGCGCTCGCCCTGTGTGACGGCGGCCCGGATGATCGCGCGCTCCGCGCCCATGCGCACCAGCGGCGCGTCGGAGGAGACCCGGTGGCTGCCCAGGGTCGCCAGATAGCCGACCGCCTCGACGAGGTTGGTCTTGCCCTGGCCGTTGGGCCCCACGAAGGCCGTGACGCCCGGGTCGAGCGGGACCTCGACCCGGGCGTACGAGCGGAAGTCGGCCAGCGACAGATGCGATACGTGCATGGGGTGGCGCCGACCTCTCCCGGCTACTGCTTCGCTGCTGCTTACTACTTGCTCTCGACCGCGTGGCCACCGAACTGGTTGCGCAGCGCGGCGATCATCTTCATCTGCGGGGAGTCGTCCTGGCGGGACGCGAAACGGGCGAACAGCGAAGCGGTGATCGCGGGCAGCGGCACGGCGTTGTCGATCGCCGCCTCGACCGTCCAGCGGCCCTCGCCGGAGTCCGCGGCGTAGCCCCGCAGCTTGTCCAGGTGCTCGTCGTCGTCCAGGGCGTTGACGGCGAGGTCGAGCAGCCAGGAGCGGATGACCGTGCCCTCCTGCCAGCTGCGGAAGACCTCGCGCACGTCGGTGACGGAGTCGACCTTCTCCAGCAGCTCCCAGCCCTCGGCGTACGCCTGCATCATGGCGTACTCGATGCCGTTGTGGACCATCTTCGCGAAGTGGCCCGCGCCGACCTTGCCCGCGTGGACGGAGCCGAAGTCGCCCTCGGGCTTGAGCGCGTCGAAGACCGGCTGGACCCGCGCGACGTTGACGGCGTCGCCGCCGTACATCAGGGCGTAGCCGTTCTCCAGGCCCCAGACACCGCCGGAGACGCCGCAGTCCACGAAGCCGATGCCCTTGGCCGCGAGCTCCTCGGCGTGCTTCTCGTCGTCCGTCCAGCGGCTGTTGCCGCCGTCGACGACGACGTCGCCGGGGGAGAGCAGCTCGCCCAGCTCGTCGATGGTGGACTGGGTCGCGGCGCCGGCCGGGACCATGACCCAGACGACGCGGGGACCCTGAAGGGAATCCACAAGCTCCTTGAGGCTGTGGACATCCCCGAGGTCCGGATTGCGGTCGTACCCGATGACGGTGTGGCCCGCGCGGCGGATGCGCTCGCGCATGTTGCCGCCCATCTTGCCGAGACCGATGAGACCGAGCTCCATGGGTGATCCTCTATGCCTTGATTTCCGTGACGTCCGGGTCCGAGCCTACGCCCGCCGGCCCGCGCACACCTGTGGGCTCGGGCGCTCAACAGTGGAGTGGGCCGACTGGTCACAGCCGGCCCACTCCTACCGCGAGTTTCCGCAGGTCAGCCGGACAGCCGCACCGGCATGATCAGGTACTTGTACGCGTCGTCCGCCTCGGCGTCCACCGCGGGCTTGCCGCTGAGCAGCGCCGGCTTGGTGGAGGTCGTGAAGGACAGCTGGGCGACCGGGGAGTCGATCGCGGAGAGGCCCTCCAGCAGGAAGCCGGGGTTGAACGCGATCGAGATGTCGTCGCCGTCGAGCTGGGCGTCCACCCGCTCCACAGCCTGTGCGTCGTCGCTGGAACCGGCCTCCAGGATCAGCACGCCCTGCTCGAAGCTCAGCCGGACCGGGGTGTTCCGCTCGGCGACGAGCGCCACGCGCTTGACGGCCTCCACGAAGGGGGCGGTCTCGATCACGGCGACGGAGTTGAACTCCGTGGGGAAGAGCGTGCGGTACTTCGGGAGGTCACCCTCCAGCAGGCGCGTGGTCGTGCGGCGGCCGGCGCCCTCGAAGCCGATGAGGCCCTCGCCCGCGCCGGAGCCGGCCAGGGCGATGGAGACCGTGTCGCCGCCGCTGAGCGACTTGGCGGTGTCCAGCAGGGTCTTGGCGGGCACCAGGGCGACCGCGGAGATGTCCGGGGTCTCGGGCTTCCACATGAACTCGCGGACGGCGAAGCGGTAGCGGTCGGTGGAGGCGAGGGTGACGGTGTCGCCCTCGATCTCGATCCGGACACCGGTGAGCACCGGCAGCGTGTCGTCACGGCCGGCGGCGATGGCGACCTGGGCGGCGGCCGCGGCGAAGACCTCACCGGGGACGGTGCCCGTGGCGGTCGGCATCTGCGGCAGCGCCGGGTATTCCTCCACAGGAAGGGTGTGGAGTGTGAATCGCGAGGAGCCGCAGACGACCGTGACGCGCACACCGTCGGTGGAGATCTCCACAGGCCTGTTGGGAAGTGCGCGGCAGATGTCGGCGAGCAGGCGGCCGGAGACGAGGACGGTGCCGTCCTCCTCCACGTCCGCGTCGACCGAGACGCGGGCCGAGACCTCGTAGTCGAAGCCGGAGAGGCTCAGGGAGCCCTCCTCCGCCTTCAGCAGCAGGCCCGCGAGGACGGGCACCGGCGGACGGGCCGGGAGGCTGCGGGCCGCCCAGGCCACTGCCTCCGCGAGTACATCGCGCTCCACCCGGATCTTCACCGGAACCGCCTCCTGCTTGTTGCTGGCTCGCCCTGCTGGCTACGTCGTCGGCCGATTTGCCGGAGACCAGTCTGACGCACGTCGCTGACAGTCGGTGCGCCTCGGGGTCAAGTCAGGTCGGAGGGCGTGGCGCGGCCCGCGGCCGAGTTGTGCACAGGCCCCACTTCGAAACGAGTTCCCCGCTAGATCTCTGTGGTCGTAGTAGTAGGGCCTGTGGAAACGGTGGAAAACCGTCTTTGCCCAGGTCAGCGCGGATTTTTTGTCCACCGGCCCTGTGGGCGGCGGCGGTGGAAAAGCGGGGTGTTCTGTGGACCACGGAAAGTTCTGCACACCCCGTGCACAGGCGGGGGGTACTTCTCCCCAGCGCTGTCCCCAGTTTTACCCACGTTCCCCACAGCCCAACCCGGCAACTTCGTGTGACGCCTTTCACTCGGTGCGGTGAGCTGGAGTGTTTCGTTACCGAACAGTGGACAGGGGTGTGGAAAGACTGTGTACAACATCCACTTCCCTGTGGGCGGCCGGTGGACAACCGCGAGGGGGCCTTGTGGGTGAATCCGTCATCCACAGGGTGTGGAACGTCGTCGACCACAAATCCACACCCCGCTGACCTCCCCTGATGGCCTATCAACAGGCTCGGCTGTGGACAGCGTCTGGACAACTTCGCGATCCCCAGGGTGTGGACAGCCGGTCGGCCGGAAATCTGTGGAGAACCGGCACCGGAGGCTCCGTATTCGAACAAGGGTGGGGACGAGCAGCCGCTCCGGACCTCCCCCGCTGCCGCTCCGGGGCCCTTCCGGAACGCTCCACAGGGACCTTGGGACCGGTTTCCGGGCCGCCCGCGCGGTGCTGAGGATCGCTCCCGGGGAACGGCTGAGGGCGCCCCGGGAGGCTCCCGAGGCGCCCTCAGTGGTGCGTGAGCGGCCCGCAGCGACCGTCCGTCAGCCGTTCTTGATGCGGTTCGTCAGCTCGGTCACCTGGTTGTAGATGGACCGCCGCTCGGCCATCAGCGCGCGGATCTTGCGGTCCGCGTGCATGACCGTCGTGTGGTCACGGCCGCCGAACTGCGCGCCGATCTTCGGCAGCGACAGGTCCGTGAGCTCCCGGCAGAGGTACATCGCGATCTGCCGGGCCGTCACCAGCACCCGGCTGCGCGAGGCTCCGCACAGGTCCTCCACCGTGTGCCCGAAGTAGTCGGCGGTCGCCGCCATGATGGCGGGCGCGGTGATCTCCGGCGAGGCGTCCTCGCCGCCCGGGATCAGGTCCTTGAGGACGATCTCGGTGAGCCCGAGGTCGACCGGCTGCCGGTTCAGGCTCGCGAAGGCGGTGACCCGGATCAGCGCGCCCTCCAGCTCGCGGATGTTCCGCGAGATGCGGGAGGCGATGAACTCCAGGACCTCCGGCGGGGCGTTGAGCTGCTCCTGGACCGCCTTCTTGCGGAGGATCGCGATGCGCGTCTCCAGCTCCGGCGGCTGCACGTCCGTGATCAGGCCCCACTCGAAGCGGTTCCGCAGCCGGTCCTCCAGGGTCACCAGCTGCTTGGGCGGCCGGTCCGAGGACAGCACGATCTGCTTGTTCGCGTTGTGGAGCGTGTTGAACGTGTGGAAGAACTCCTCCTGCGTCGACTCCTTGCTCGCGAGGAACTGGATGTCGTCGACCAGCAGGATGTCCATGTCGCGGTAGCGCTTGCGGAACGCGTCCGCCTTGCCGTCGCGGATGGAGTTGATGAACTCGTTCGTGAACTCCTCGGAGCTCACGTAGCGCACGCGCGTGCCGGGATAGAGGCTGCGCGCGTAGTGCCCGATGGCGTGCAGCAGGTGGGTCTTGCCCAGCCCCGACTCGCCGTAGATGAAGAGGGGGTTGTACGCCTTGGCCGGCGCCTCGGCGACCGCCACCGCGGCCGCGTGCGCGAAGCGGTTGGACGCGCCGATGACGAAGGTGTCGAAGAGGTACTTCGGGTTCAGCCGGGCGGTCGGCTCGCCCGAGCCCGTGGAGGACGCCGGCTTCGAGGCGAGCGGGCCGGAGGTACCGCCGGACGCGGGCGGACCGCCCTGGCCGCCCCGGCCGTGGCTCTCGGGCAGCTCACGCCGCTGCGGCGGCTCGTACGGAAGGCGCTCGGGCTGCTGCGAGCGGTAGTCCTGCTGCTGCTCGTACGACTGCTGCTGTTCGTACGGCGCGTGCTGCTGACCGTTGTGCGAGGCGTAAGGATCGCGCTCGGCTTCCTGGAAGCCGCCGAGGCGGGGCTGCTGCCAGCCGTAGTCGCCGCGGTCCCCCCGGTCCGGCGCGGACGGCCCCTGGTGGCGCGGCCAGGCGCCCGGCTCGGCGCGGGGCTGCTGGTAGTCGGGGTAGGCGGGGCGGACGGACGGCAGCTCGTCGGCGGGGGCCTGGCGGCCGTAGCTCTCCCGGCCGTCGTAGCCGCCGTGGCTGTCGTAGTTCTCGTAGGTGTCGCGTGCGTCACGGCTCTCGTACGCGTCGCGGCCCTGGCCGCCGGCGTGCGGGCCCGTGGGCTCCTCGTAACGCGACTGCTGCGGGGCCTGCTGCCGCTCGGGGGGAGGCTCGCCGGCGGAGTCGTCGACGGTGATCGCGATCCGGATGGGGCGGCCGCACTCGCGGCTCAGGGTCTCGCTGACGATCGGCGCGAGCCGGCCCTCGAGTACGCCCTTGGCGAATTCGTTGGGCACGGCGAGCAGCGCGGTGTCGGCGACCAGCGCCAGCGGCTGGCACCGCTTGATCCAGTGCTCGTCCTTGCCCTCGACACCCTGGCCGCCCGGGCCCCGGCCCTCCCCCAGGAGCTGTTCGAGCACGCGCGGCCACACTGCGGCAAGATCGGCAGGCAGGTCAGCCACAGGGCACGCTCTCTCAGTCAGCGGGGGGCGCCCCCCAGTCCCACGAATGTGTGGTTCTCGGGACGGGCGGGAAGGATTCAGAGTTCAGCCACGGTAGTCAGGCCGAGGTGTGCGGTTCAAGTCGTTGTCCACAGGGTGTGTACAAATGTGCCATGGCGTGAGGCGTGGCACCTCCCCGGCCTGTGGGAGGCTACGGTGTATTCCTGGTGCACTGCCGGTTTGACCGAATGGCGTAGCCGCGCGTACCGTGACCAGGTCGAGTTGTCGATGGCTGCTGCCGCCTGCCTCCGATGGGCAACGGCCGCGTTCCACCAGGATCGCGGTCATGAAGCGGTGCACTCGGGCGTATTGCGAGCTTCTCGTGGGCGCACGGTGACAGCCAGGCGATGTCCCGCCATCACACGATTCATTTCTGGAGCCCCCGAGTGAGCAAGCGCACCTTCCAGCCGAACAACCGCCGTCGCGCGAAGACCCACGGCTTCCGCCTGCGCATGCGCACCCGTGCCGGCCGCGCGATTCTCGCGTCCCGCCGTGGCAAGGGTCGCGCCCGCCTGTCGGCCTGACCAGCCCGACGTCAAGGTCCATGACGTGCTGCCTTCCGAGTCTCGGCTGAGGCGGCGCGAGGACTTTGCGACCGCGGTTCGCCGAGGGCGCCGGGCCGGCCGCCCGCTCCTCGTCGTCCACCTACGCACCGGTACAACGGACCCGCACACGCCTGGGGAGACTGCTCCCCCGGCGCGTGCGGGTTTCGTCGTGAGCAAGGCCGTCGGTATCGCGGTCGTACGCAATCTGGTGAAGCGAAGGCTGCGCCATCTCATGCGTGAACGGCTGGATCTGCTGCCCGCCGGTAGCCTGGTGGTGGTACGGGCCCTGCCCGGCGCGGGCGAGGCGGACCACGATCAGCTGGCCCGCGACCTCGACACCGCACTGCAGCGGCTGCTGGGAGGGGCGCCGCGCTGTTCCGGTCCCTCGGGGGAGACCCCCCGGAACCCCGGCCGAGGCCCGGGAGGGAGCGCACAGTGAAGTATCCGCTGCTGTGGTTGATCAAGCTCTACCAGTGGACCATCAGCCCACTCCTGGGCCCGGTCTGCAAGTACTACCCGTCGTGCTCGCATTACGGCTACACGGCCATTGACCGGCACGGCGCGGTCAAAGGAACGGCGCTGACGGCCTGGCGCATCCTGCGCTGCAACCCGTGGTCGCTCGGTGGCGTCGACCACGTTCCTCCCCGGAAGCGTCCGGTCTGGCACCAGCGGCTGAGGAGCCGACTGGGTGGGCATCCCGCCGTGGGTCCCGCCGCACAGCCCGAGACTCAGCCCAACGCCCAAGGAGCCTGATTCGTGGACACGATCCTCGGTCCTCTCTATACCGCTGTTTCCTGGATCATCGTCCAGTTCCACTCGTTCTACAGTCTGATCTTCGACAAGGACAGTGGCGCGGCGTGGGGTCTGTCCATCGTCTCGCTGGTGGTGCTGATCCGTATCTGCCTGATCCCGCTCTTCGTGAAGCAGATCAAGGCGACGCGGAACATGCAGGCGCTCCAGCCGAAGATGAAGGCGATCCAGGAGCGCTACAAGAGCGACAAGCAGCGCCAGTCCGAAGAGATGATGAAGCTCTACAAGGAGACGGGCACCAACCCGCTCTCGAGCTGTCTCCCGATCCTGGCCCAGTCGCCCTTCTTCATCTCGCTGTACCAGGTCCTGAACCACATCGCTCAGGGCAAGACCGTCGGCGTCATCAACACGGACCTGCTGGACAGCGCGCGTAAGGCGCACATCTTCGGTGCCCCGCTGTCCGTGAAGTTCATGGACTCCGCGTCCAAGGTCGAGGCGCTGGGCGCCACGCTGACCGACGTCCGGGTCGTCACGATCATCATGATCGTCCTGATGTCGCTGTCGCAGTTCTACACGCAGCGCCAGCTGATGACGAAGAACGTCGACCTCTCGGTGAAGACGCCGTTCATGCAGCAGCAGAAGATGCTGATGTACGTCTTCCCCATCATGTTCGCCGTCTTCGGCATCAACTTCCCGGTCGGTGTCCTGGTCTACTGGCTGACCACCAACGTGTGGACCCTGGGTCAGCAGATGTTCGTCATCCGCCGCAACCCCACCCCGGGCAGCATCGCCTTCCAGCAGCGCCAGGAGCGGCTGCGGGCCAAGGGCAAGCTCAAGGAGGACCCGGCGGAGGTCGAGGCGAAGAAGGCCGCAGAGGTCGCCCGGGCCAACCGGCAGCAGCCCAAGCGGCAGCCGAAGGCCAAGCGCCAGCTCGCGAGCACTCCGCAGGCCGAGCAGGCTGCCGGTGCCGAGGAGAAGAAGTCCTCGCCCTCGCTGGAGAAGCAGCAGCCCGGTGACGCCAAGCCCAAGCAGGGCGGCGGCTCCTCCCGCACCGCCAAGTCCGGGCAGCGCAAGGGCCCGCAGCGACCCAAGCACCCGTCCAAGAAGTAATGAAGGAGTCCACCGTGACGGACACGCAGCGTCAGACCACCGAGGTCGCCGCCGAGGGCACCGACACCCTGTCCCGCCTGGAGCAGGAGGGCGAGATCGCGGCCGACTACCTCGAGGGTCTGCTGGACATCGCCGACCTCGACGGTGACATCGACATGGATGTCGAGGCCGACCGCGCTGCCGTGTCGATCATCAGCGACTCGACCAGCCGCGACCTCCAGAAGCTGGTCGGCCGCGACGGCGAGGTGCTGGAGGCGCTCCAGGAGCTCACCCGGCTGGCGGTGAACCGGGAGACCGGTGACCGCAGCCGCCTCATGCTCGACATCGCGGGCTTCCGGGCGCGCAAGCGCGAGGAGCTGGCGCAGGTGGGCGCCAAGGCCGCGGAAGAGGCCAGGAGCACCGGCGAGGCCGTCAAGCTCGACCCGATGACGCCCTTCGAGCGCAAGGTCGTCCATGACGCGGTGGCCGCCGCGGGGCTGCGCAGCGAGTCCGAGGGCGAGGAGCCGCAGCGCCGCGTGGTCGTCCTCCCGGCCTGATCTTTACCCTTCTTCATCCCACTTCCAGGTGGGTACGGCCCCGTCTGCTCGCAGGCGGGGCCGATCCTTGTCAGCCTGATATTCAGACTCTGACTCTCAGAGAGACGTCGTACGGAAGGACGGTTCCCCGTGGAAGAGGCAGCGGAGCTCCCCCCGGCGCCCCCGGAGGCGCAGGCGGTTTTCGGCGACCGCCTGCCAGAGGCCGTCCGGTACGCGGAACTGCTCGCGGACGCGGGCGTGCGGCGCGGCCTGATCGGCCCCCGTGAGGTGCCGAGGCTCTGGGAGCGTCACCTGCTGAACTGCGCGGTGCTCTCCGAGGCCGTGCCCGACGGCGTCTCGGTGTGCGACGTGGGCTCGGGTGCCGGTCTCCCGGGCATCCCGCTGGCTCTGGTGCGCCCGGACCTCCAGATCACCCTCCTGGAGCCGCTGCTGCGGCGCACGACGTTCCTCCAGGAGGTCGTCGAGCTGCTGGGGCTGGACCATGTGACGGTCGTCCGCGGCCGCGCCGAGGAGATGCTCGGCAAGGTGCAGCCCGTCCATGTGGTGACGGCCCGCGCGGTGGCCCCGCTGGACCGCCTCGCCGGCTGGGGCGTGCCGCTCCTGCGCCCGTACGGCGAGATGCTGGCACTCAAGGGCGACACGGCAGAGGAGGAGCTCAAGGGCGCCCGCGCCGCGCTGAGCAAGCTCGGCGTCGTGCGCACCTCGGTGCTCCAGGTCGGCGAGGGCGTGGTGGACCCGATGTCCACCGTCGTGCGGGTCGAGGTCGGGGAGAGCCCCGGCGGTGTGCGCTTCGCGGCGAAGCGGGCCAAGGCGGCCCGGGTCGGCAGGACCACGCGCCGTCGGCGCTGACCGGCGGTTCCGCCGCCCGGCAGCCTGACCCTGCTCCATACAAGCTGCCAAAACTACCCATTACGGAGTGTCGTGGCGCCGTAGTGGAGCGTCCGGTGCATCGTGTTTCACGTGAAACGTCGCTCCTTGCTGCTGGGAATCATCGGTCGTGGTCGCATGGAGGACACTCCGCGCGACCGCCCGGCCCCCGGAAGCCCAGGTTCATCCACAGGCTCGGTGGATTCATCCACAGGAGAACGGGCCTCGCTGGTTCACGACCCCGAAAGCATGGCAGGCTCTGTCTACTGCGAGCCTGATGTCGAGGAGAGTGAATCCTTGCGGTCCGACGCCAATATCGCGGGGCCGATGGCCGACCCGGTCCCCGGCCCCCGTCCTGCCGACACCGAGCCAGGGATCGACCCCGGTCCCCTGGCCACCGGTGAGGTCGTTTCACGTGAAACGCCACCGCCCCCGATGCCCCGGCCGGACCAGACCCGGGTGATGGTCGTCGCCAACCAGAAGGGCGGGGTGGGCAAGACCACCACGACCGTGAACCTGGCGGCCTCGCTGGCGCTGGACGGCAACCGCGTGCTGGTCATCGACCTGGACCCCCAGGGCAATGCCTCGACGGCGCTGGGCATCGACCACCACGCCGACGTCCCGTCGATCTACGACGTCCTGATCGACAGCCGGAAGCTCTCCGACGTGGTGCAGCCGGTGCGCGATGTGGAGGGGCTCTTCTGCGCCCCGGCCACCATCGACCTGGCGGGTGCCGAGATCGAGCTGGTCTCGCTGGTGGCCCGCGAGAGCCGCCTGGACCGGGCGATCCAGGCGTACGAGCAGCCGCTCGACTACATCCTCATCGACTGCCCGCCCTCGCTCGGTCTGCTGACGGTCAACGCCCTCGTCGCCGGCGCGGAGGTGCTGATCCCGATCCAGTGCGAGTACTACGCGCTGGAGGGGCTGGGTCAGCTGCTGCGCAACGTCGAGCTGGTGAAGGGGCATCTCAACCCCAAGCTCCATGTGTCGACGATCCTGCTGACGATGTACGACGGCCGCACCCGGCTGGCCTCCCAGGTGGCCGACGAGGTCCGCACCCACTTCGGCCATGAGGTGCTGCGCACGAGCATCCCCCGGTCGGTGCGTATCTCGGAGGCGCCCAGCTACGGGCAGACCGTTCTCACCTATGACCCGGGTTCCAGCGGGGCGCTGTCCTATCTGGAGGCGGCCCGGGAGATCGCGCTGCGGGGGGTCGGCGTGCGTTACGACGGCAGTAAGGCCCACATGGTGGGCCGTCAACCACAGCAGGACCAGCACAGCATGTCGGAGGGGCTTCAGTGAGTGAGCGACGTAGAGGACTGGGCCGGGGGCTCGGTGCGCTGATTCCGGCGGCGCCGAAGACCCCGGACAGCGCGGGGGCGACCGTGGGGCCCGGCGCGACGTCGCCCAGCGCGGTACCGGTGCTGACGGCCGAGCGCACCATGGCGGCGTCGAGGGTGACGTCCCTGCCCATGGAGGATGCCGCCGTTTCACGTGAAACGGAAGCGGTGCCGCCCAAGGCGGCCGCGCCGGTGGAGGACGATGCCGTAGCCGGTGCTCACTTCGCCGAGCTGCCGCTGGACTCCATCACGCCCAACCCTCGCCAGCCCCGCGAGGTGTTCGACGAGGACGCACTGGCAGAGCTGGTCACCTCCATTCGTGAGGTCGGCCTGCTCCAGCCGGTCGTCGTGCGCCAGCTGGGCGCCGAGCGCTATGAGCTCATCATGGGTGAGCGGCGCTGGCGGGCGTGCCGTGAGGCCGGGCTGGAGAAGATCCCGGCCATCATCCGGGCGACCGACGACGAGAAGTTGCTGCTCGACGCGCTGCTGGAGAACCTGCACCGCGCCCAGCTGAACCCCCTTGAGGAGGCGGCCGCGTACGACCAGCTGCTCAAGGACTTCAACTGCACCCACGACCAGCTGGCGGACCGGATCGGGCGGTCGCGCCCGCAGGTCTCCAACACGCTGCGGCTGCTGAAGCTGGCACCCCCGGTGCAGCGCCGGGTCGCGGCGGGCGTGATCACTGCCGGTCATGCTCGCGCGCTGCTCTCCGTCGAGGACTTCACGGAGCAGGACGAGCTCGCGAAGCGCATCGTGGCCGAGGGGCTGTCGGTGCGTTCGGTGGAAGAGATCGTGACGGTCATGAAGCCGGCCACCCGGAGCTCGGCGAAGCCCAAGGGGCCGCGTGCCGGTGCTCGGGTCTCCCCGGCTCTCAACAGTCTGGCCTCGCGGCTGTCGGACCGCTTCGAGACCCGGGTGAAGGTCGACCTCGGGCAGAAGAAGGGCAAGATCGTCGTCGAGTTCGCCTCGATGGAGGACCTCGAGCGGATCCTGGGCACGCTCGCCCCCGGTGAGGGCCGGGTGCTGGAGCAGAAGCTCGCCGATCAGGGCGAGGCGGACGCGGAGTAGCCCGTCGGGCGTCGTGACTTCGGGCGGGTTGTGTTTCACGTGGAACACAACCCGCCTTTTGCCTTTCCCCGCTTTTCGCCCAATCGCCGCGCGGATACGATGCGTTGGGTATGGCGCATCCACGTTGGACACAGTTCACGGAGGGCGGGTCCATGCGAACGGTGAGCCGGACCGGACTGGTGGCAACGGGCCTAGGCCTGGGGGCGGTCGGCGGATTCGTCGGAAGCCTCTTCAGGGAGCGCAGCGCGCTGAGCGCCGCCCGGGGTGTGGCCCACGACGGAAATGAGGATTTGGCTCCATGGGGCGTCGGCTCGTACCGCTCACGCTGGACAACCTCCCGGACCTCCCCAAGCGCTGTCGATCCTGCGTCTTCTGGGAGCTGGACCCCGTCAGCGGCGAAGCCGCGCTGAAGGCGGGCCGCCCGGAGCTGGAGAAGGAAGCCTGGATCTCGGCCGTCCTGCTGGAGTGGGGGTCGTGCGGCCGGGTGGTCTATGTCGACGAAGTGCCGGTGGGCTTTGTGCTCTACGCACCGCCGGCCTACGTCCCGCGCTCGGCGGCCTTCTCCACCAGCCCCGTCGCCGCGGACGCCGTGCAGCTGATGACCGCCTGGCTGGCACCGGCATATCAGGGGCAGGGGCTGGGCCGGACCATGGTGCAGACAGTCGCCAAGGACGTGCTCCGGCGCGGCTTCAAGGCGATCGAGGCGTTCGGAGACGCCCACTGGAAGGAACCGGCGTGCGTGCTGCCGGCGGATCACCTGCTGGCGGTGGGCTTCAAGACCGTACGGCCGCACCCGAGGTATCCCCGGCTGCGGCTGGAACTGCGCACGGCGCTCTCCTGGAAGGAGGACGTCGAGCTGGCGCTGGACCGGCTGCTCGGCGCGGTGCAGAAGGAGCCCGCTCTCCGGCCGCTGTAGCCGTCACATCCGGCCGACACACGAACGGGCCCGCTCCCCTCGAAGGGGGCGGGCCCGTTTCACGTGAAACAGAGCTGTTGCTCAGGCACCGATGAACGGGTCCAGGTCGCGCTCGAGGGCGGCCTTGGGCTTGGCGCCGACGATGGTCTTGACGACCTCGCCACCCTGGTAGACGTTCAGCGTCGGGATCGACATGACGCCGTACTTGGCGGCGGTCGTCGGGTTCTGGTCGATGTTCAGCTTGACGATCTCGATCTTGTCGCCGTGCTCGGCGGCGATCGCCTCCAGGGACGGGGCGATCTGGCGGCACGGGCCGCACCACTCGGCCCAGAAGTCCACCAGGACGGGCTTGTCGCTCTTGAGAACGTCCTCGTCGAAGGACGCGTCGGTTACGGCCTTGAGAGCCACGGAGGTCTCCTCATCTTCTGCGGGTGGGGGGTGGGGGTCAGGCGGTCTTCTCGGGCTCCCGGACGCTCTCGCTGTCCGAGAGGGACGCGAGGTAACGCTCGGCGTCGAGAGCGGAGGAACAGCCGGTACCGGCGGCGGTGATCGCCTGACGGTAGGTGTGGTCCACGACGTCACCGGCGGCGAAGACGCCGGTCAGGTTGGTGCGCGTGGAAGGGGCGTCGACCTTGAGGTAGCCCTCGTCGTCCAGGTCGAGCTGGCCCTTGAAGAGCTCGGTGCGCGGGTCGTGTCCGATCGCGATGAAGAGACCGGTCACCGGCAGCTCGGAGGTCTCACCGGTCTTGAGGTTGCGCAGGGTCAGGCCGGAGAGCTTGTTCTCGCCGTGGATCTCGGCGACCTCGCTGTCCCACACGAAGGAGATCTTCGGGTCCGCGAAGGCGCGCTCCTGCATGGCCTTGCTGGCGCGGAGGGTGTCACGGCGGTGGACGACGGTGACGGACTTCGCGAACCGCGAGAGGAAGGTGGCTTCCTCCATCGCGGTGTCGCCGCCGCCGATCACGGCGATGTCCTGGTCCTTGAAGAAGAACCCGTCGCAGGTGGCGCACCAGGAGACGCCACGGCCGGAGAGCTCGTCCTCGCGCGGCAGGCCCAGCTTGCGGTGCTGGGAGCCGGTGGTGACGATGACGGCCTTGGCGCGGTGGACGGTGCCGGCGGAGTCCGTGACGGTCTTGATCTCGTCGCTCAGGTCGACGGCGATGACGTCGTCCGGGATCAGCTCGGCGCCGAAGCGCTCGGCCTGGGCCCGCATGTTGTCCATGAGGTCCGGGCCCATGATCCCCTCACGGAAGCCGGGGAAGTTCTCCACGTCGGTGGTGTTCATCAGCGCACCGCCGGCGGTCACGGCGCCCTCGAAGACGAGCGGCTTCAGGGAGGCGCGGGCGGTGTAGAGCGCGGCGGTGTAACCCGCGGGCCCGGAACCGATGATGATCACGTTGCGGACGTCGCTCACGGGAGTCTTCCTTGTCTGCCGACTGCTGTCTCGGGTCCTTGCGGGGTCTCACCCCACCCAACGGATCCTACGGGGCGAGCATTCCCGTAGGGCGCCGGCAGTGCTCAGGAGCGACTCAGTAGCGTGGCAGAGTCTGCTTCAGCAGGACCTTCCCAGGAGCCGTGGGAGTGGTGCCGACACAGGCCGACGCGACGACATAGGCGTCGACGAGCGAAGCGTCGGTGGGGTGCGGCATGACCACCAGATAGGCGCTCTCGCCCTTGTAGCTGTCCGGCTGTGCGGCGAGGGAGGGTTCCGGGCGGCCGATGCCTTGCTGGACGCAGACGGGGGCGTCGGTGCCGTTGTCGCGCAACATCGTCTCGGGAGCGTTCTCGGAGCTCTTGCCCCGGGGTTCCGTGGCCTTGAAGGACACCTTCAGCAGATCGTGCACCCGGGACTTGAGGTCACCGGAGGCGAGGACGACCGGGGACGGGCTCTCCTGCAGCGCCTGGGGACCGTGGTGGTCCCCACTGCTTCCGGACGGCAGGAAGAGGCTGCCCACCCCGAGCACGGCGGCGGCACACGCGGTGCCGAGGAGAACCTTCGGCCACCGCCGGGAGCGGCCCGGGCGGGTCCTGCCGGGCGACGGGGTCTGCCGGCCCGGCCCGGTCGCGGCGCGGGGGCGTGCGGCCGGGCGGCGGTCGTCGGTTTCACGTGAAACACGCTCGGGTGCGGGCGCCGCGGTTTCACGTGAAACGTGCCGCGAGGGCCGTGCCGCCGTTTCACGTGAAACGGCCTCAGAGGTGCTCGTTCCACGTGAAACCAGCGCGTCGTCCTCATCAACGACAGTCGCGGTGTGCGCGGTGGAGTCGAGGAGGGCCTCCGCGGCGAGGGCCGCGTCGATGCGCTCGGCGATGTCGTCGGGCATCCGGGGCGGCCCCGGAAGAGTGCCGAGCAGGGTGCGGATCTCGTCCAGGGAGGTCCGGACGTCCTCACACAGAGGGCAGCCGGCCAAGTGCTCCCGCACATCCGCCGACCGCGACGGCGACAGAGCGCCCTCGGCGAGCGCGGAGATCTCCGCGACCTCCGGGTGCTCATCCGTGCCGGTCGTCGAAGTCACGCTCGCCCACCTCCACCCTTCACTGGATCCGCGTCACTCTGTCCTGCCGGTGGTGGGACGGACGTCCCCTGCGA
The DNA here is from genome assembly GCF_042895325.1 of Streptomyces sp. NPDC001407. Taxonomy (NCBI): domain Bacteria; kingdom Bacillati; phylum Actinomycetota; class Actinomycetes; order Kitasatosporales; family Streptomycetaceae; genus Streptomyces; species Streptomyces sp. NPDC001407. The sequence continues at coordinate 152,447 of NZ_JBIAWF010000010.1, read as the reverse complement.
CCGGTTCCTTCCCCCGCCGAGGGGCGGGTTACCCATGCCGTCGGCGCGCAGATGGGTGAGCATGGGCAGCAGTCTGGCCCGTCCTCGCGCGCATCTGCTCTTCACGGTGCCGATGGGGACGCCCAGCACCTCGGCCGCCTCGGCGACGGGATACCCCTGCATGTCCACCAGGACGAGGGCGGCGCGCTGGTCGGGTGGCAGGGTGGCCAGTGCCTGGAGCAGCTCACGGTGCAGATCGCCGCGCTCCGCGGGCGCCGCCGCGGACTCATGGGGTTCGAGGAGCTGCTCGAGCCGCTCGGTCTCGGCGAGCGGCGAGGTGCGCCGGGAGGCGGCCTTGCGGGCCCGGTCCAGGCAGGCGTTGACGGTGATGCGGTGCAGCCAGGTGGTGACGGCGGATTGGCCGCGGAAGGTGTGGGCGGCGCGGTAGGCGGAGACCAGCGCGTCCTGAACGGCGTCGGCGGCCTCCTCCCGGTCGCCGAGTGTGCGAAGCGCCACGGCCCAGAGGCGGTCCCGGTGGCGCCGCACTATTTCCGAGAAGGCATCAGGATCGCCCTCCACGTGGAGGGCGAGGAGTTCGGCGTCGCTCGTGCCGTCGCGCGTGACGTCGTCCAACGTCGAGACCCTCCCCCCGGGCTCGGAGTGGCTAGCTGCCGAGAACCTTGATCTCCCGGATGCCGCCCCGATAGGAGCCGCCCCCGCTCTCCGATGGCAGGTCGGTGATGTGGATCAGCACGTAGCGCGTCTTCACCGGCTTGTCGGCGTTCGCCTTCAGCTCGTCGCCGACCTGGCCGCTGCCGATGATCTTCGTCGGGAAGTCGCCGAGCTGCGAGGGGGCGGATGCCGAGGGATCGGCACCGAACACCTCTACCGTCTGGCCCGGCACGTACATGTTCACGTCGACGCCGGTGACGCTCTTGACGCTGCCGAGGTCGACGACGATGCCGCTGCCCTTCGAGCGATTGTCGAGATTCCCGAAGTTCGAGTGGCCGTAGAACGCCTTGGTGATCCAGGCGGTATGGGGATCACCGTCGATGGCGAGGGGCACTTTGGACTCGGCCATGGGGCTGTCCTTGGGCGAGAACTCGGTCGCCCCCTGGATGGGCAGCTTCTTTATGGCCGGCTTCTTGTCGCTCTCGCTGTCGTCGGACGGCGCGTGGTTCCCGCCGCCCGAGGAATCCCCCTCCTTGAGCAGCGTGTCCGCCAGCTGCCAGCTGCCCAGCCCGAGCGCCGCGATGAGCAGGGCGGAGACGCACCACTTCAGTGCCCTCCCGGTGCGGCTCTGAAGCGGCGGAGGCGGGGGGACGGGCGCGGGCTGCACGGGCCGGCCCGCACGCGTCGGTGGTCCGCCGTAGGTGCCCTGCTGGTACGTCGTGCGGGGGTAGCCGCTTGGCGGGGCGGTGAAGGAGGGCTCCGGCGGCCGGATGCGCGGCATCGCGGCGACCGCCTTGGCCAGCTCCTCCGGCGTGGCGCACGGCTTTTCCTGTCGTGACGCGGTGGCACCGTCGTTGACGAGCGCGCGCATCGCCAGCTCCGAGAGGCCGCGGTGGACCCCGGCCCGCACCTGGTCGGGTGCGATGAGGCCGGTGCCCTTGGGCAGGCCCGGCAGGCCGTACGCGTTGCTCTCGTAGGGCCAGCGCTGGGTCAGCGCGGCGTACAGCAGGGCGCCGATGGCCTCGGTGTCGGTGCGCTGCGGGTGGTCGGAGGAGATGCCGCGGAGTGCGGCCATGACGGCCAGGCCGCGGATGCGGTACTGCCCGGACTCGGTGCGCAGCACGGAGCCGGGGTGGAGGCGGAGGTGGGCGAGGCCCTCGCGGTGGGCCGCGGCCATGGCCTGGGAGACCTGGCTGACGAGCTGATAGGCGTCGTGCGGCTCCATGGGGCCCGAGGCCAGCACGGAGCTGAGCTCGGTGGCGTCGGGAAGCCATTCGTGGACGACGTAGACGAGCTCGTTCTCCTCGACGGCGTCGAGGACCTGGACGAAGCGGGGGTCGCCGAGCAGGGCGGCGGAACGGGCGGCGGCGAGCACCGGGCGGGCGCGCGGATGCTCGGCGGGCAGGATGTGGACGCCGACGGCGCGACGGAGTTTCTCGTCGACCGCGCGCCAGCTGCTGAATCCCTCCAGACGGGTGACGCACTCCTCCAAGCGGTACCGCTTGGCGAGCTTGTGGCCGCTGTGGAGTTCGGGACTCTCGGCGTCGCGCGCGGTGCTCGGGCCCTCCGTGCGCGCGGTGTCCTTGTGCGTACCGGTCTTGATCGCGGCCTGCGCCCCGTCGGTCGTGGCCTTGTCCGCCTTGGCGGTCAGCGGCTTGCCGCCGCTGGTGTCTGCCACGTCGACGGCAGCTGTGCTCCGTTCCGCCACCGTCGTTCCTGCCTCCCCATCCGTTGCACGCTGTCCACAGCCAAGACAATTGTGCCCACAGTCCGGCGCTATGCACGACACGCGGCAGCGGGCGATGGTTGTTCTCCGGTCAGCGTCCGAGCCGTCCGCGGACCATACCGACCATGGCGGTCAGTTCCTCTACGCGCATCCGCTTGGCGGCGATATAGAAGACGCCGATCAGGATGAGACCGCCGCCGATCAGAGCCGCGAGCGAACCGACAAATCCGTGACCGAGAACTTCACCGATGCCGTAGGAGATGGCCCCGCCGATCAGGGCGGCGGGGACGCACGCACCGGCCAGGCGGGCGTAGGTACGGATGACGTGGGAGCCGTCCAGGTCGCCGCCGAGGCGGGTACGCAGCCGGCGCCAGGCGACGACGACACCCACGGCGTAGGCCAGGCCGTACGAGGCGGCCATGCCGGCCACGGCCCAGCGGGCCGGCAGGACGACGAAGCTGAGGGCGGCACCGACCGCGTTGACGCCGGCGACGATCAGGGTGTTGTAGAAGGGGGTGCGGGTGTCCTCGTAGGCGTAGAAACCGCGCAGGATCACGTACTGCGCGGAGTACGGGATGAGGCCGAGGCCGAAGGCCATCAGGATGAAGCCGATGTTCGTGGCACCGCCGGTGCCGGAGCTGGAGAACATCAGCGTGGCCATCGGCACGCCGAGCGCGAGGAACGCGAAGGCGCAGGGCACGATCGCGACGGCCGAGGTGCGCAGCCCGTGGGAGAGGTCGTCGCGCACGGCCGCCACGTCGCCGTCGTGGGCGGCGCGGGAGATCCGGGGGAGGACCGCGGTCATCACCGAGACCGTGATGATGGCCTGCGGCATCTGCCAGAGCTGGAGCGCGAAGTTGTAGGCCGTGATGCCGGTGCCCTGGTGGTGCGCCTTCTCGGCGAGGGCGCCCGCCCGGGTCGCGAGCTGGGTGACGACGACCATGCCGAGCTGGTTGGCGAGGACGAAGAAGAACGTCCACTTGGCGAGCCCCATGGCCTTGCCGAGGCCGTGGCCGCGCCAGTCGAACCGCAGCCGCAGCCGGAAGCCGGTCTCGCGGAGGTACGGGAACATCGCCAGCGCCTGCACCACGAGGCCGAGCAGGGTGCCGATGCCGAGCAGCCGCACGCCTTCGGAGGGGATGTTGGCCGCGCTGACGCCGCTCGCGCCGAAGCCGCCGTAGACCCAGATGAAGGCGCCGAAGGTGGCGATGACGACGACGTTGTTGAGGACCGGGGTCCACATCATGGCGCCGAACTTGCCGCGGGCGTTGAGGATCTGGCCCATGACGATGTGCACGCCCATGAAGAACATGGTGGGCAGGCAGTAGCGGGCGAACGCCACGGCGACGTCGAACTGGCCGGGGCTGTCGCCGTTGTCCGGCATCATCATCCCGACCAGCAGCGGAGCCGCCAGCACACAGACGGTCGTGACCGCGCCCATGAGGACCACGACGAGCGTGAAGAGCCGGTTGGCGTACGCCTCGCCGCCGTCCTCGTCGTTCTTCATCGACCGCACCAGCTGCGGGATGAAGACGGCGTTCAGCGCGCCGCCGCCGACGAGGATGTAGATCATCGTCGGCAGGGTGTTGGCGACCTGGTAGCTGTCGTTGAGGGTGCCGACGCCGAGCGCCGCCGCCATCACGAGGTTGCGGGCGAAGCCCAGGATGCGGGAGACGAAGCTGCCCGCGGCCATCACCGCGCTCGACTTCAGCAGGCTCGCCGCCTTGCCGCCCTTCGCCGGGGCCGACGGGGCCTCCGTCTCGGAGACGGGTGTGGGCTCGGGCACCGGGGGCGGGACCTGCGGGGCCGGGGCGGTGTACTGGCCGGGCGCCGGGATCGGCTGGCCGGACGGGCGCTGCGGCTCGTACGGCTGCTGCTGGTCGCGGTACAGGTGCGCGAAGGCGTCCCGCTCAGGGCGGTCGTCGGGGGAGGGCTGTCCGGCGAACCCGCCGATCCCGGCGAACTGCGTCGTGGGCTCGTCGCCGTACGCGCGCTCGGGCGCCCCGGGCTGGTGCGGCTCGGGAGCCCACAGCCGGGGGTCCGGGCCCTGCTGCGGGGCGGACTGCTGCTGGTGCAGCGGGAAGGTGTTCTGGTAGGTGCCGGGCGGCGGCGGGGGGTGCGCGGCACGGTCGTACAGCGCGTCGCTCACCGGGTCGTGGGCGGCCGGGTCGTGCTCGGGGTAGGGGTCTGCGGCGTACGCGTCCCGGAGATAGGGGTCCTGGGCGTACGGGCCCGGACGGGACGAGTCCGGGGCAGGCGGAGGCGGCGGGTACTGGCCCCGCTGTTCACCGCCCGCGCCCTGCCCGCGGTCACCGTCGTACGGCGCGTTCATCGCTACCCCACCTCATCGTCCGCGGCCGGCCGGCCCCACTACACGTCAACGGTCCACTTTCTCACCTGCGCCGGATCGGTCTGTGCTTTCCGGTCCGGTGTCCGGAGCCGGATCGTCCGGCTGCTGGGGGCTGTCATCGCCCGGACCGCTGGTCCCGGAGTCTCCCCCGTCCGCCGTCCCATCCGCGGCGGACCGCTTGCGCTGGATGTAGATGCGCAGGCCCGCGAGGACCAGAAGGAGTACGCCACCGGCGATGACGACCAGCACCATAGGGGTGATGGACGTGACATGCACAGTGAAGTAGATGGGGTCGCCGTAGGGCTGGCCGTCGTCCGTGTACAGCCGGGCCGTCACCTGGACGGGGCCGTTGGCGTTGGCGTGCGTCTCGAACTTCACCGACTGGCTGTGCCCGCCGTCGATCTTGATCTGCTGGGCCTCGCCGACCTTCAGGCGGCTCGGCCGGCTGGATTCGAGGACGAGCCGGAGCCCGGAGATGCTCTGCAGAAGGCCGTTGCGCACCGTCACGGGGATCGTCGCGCTGCGCCCCGAGAGGGTGGCGTCGGACTTCGGGATGAGCTGGACCTGGCGCTTGAGCTGGTCCAGATACGACTGCACGGCGTTGCGGAACTCCGCCGCCCCCCGGCTGTCACCGCGCCAGGAGTTCGACATCTCCCGCATGATCGCGCTGCCGAACGGGGTGACCACCCGGTCCTGCGAGGTCAGGATCACCTTGAAGCTGTCCAGGGTCTCCTGGGTCTTCTGGATCTCCTCGAACGCGGCGGTGGACAGCTCCTGCTTGCGCAGCTTCTCGGGGTACGCGCCGGGGCCGGGCACCTGCTGATTGGCGGCCGGGTCGGGCTTGGCCCTGGCCGCGTCGCCGAGGTCGACGGGCTGCGTCCAGCGTCCGTCCGTCAGACCGCCCAAGGCCGCCGCCATCGCCTGCGCCTGGCTCGTGGTGGGCATGCGCTGCGGGGCGACGACGATGCTGCGCTCGTCGTCCGGGGCCTGCTTGTTCACCAGCAGGCTCTGGGCCAGGAAGCGCTGCACGGCGAGCGAGGAGTCGTCGGCCCGGATCAGATCGCCCTGGAAGGCGGTGGACATCCGGTCGTCCGCGACGACGGCCGTGTTGCCGCCGCCGATCTGGCGGGCCGCGCTGGGGGTGTACGAGGTGCGGGTCTCGCGGAGGCTGTCGCTGCGGGCGATGACGTTGTGGGCGCCCGCGGAGGTGGCCACGTCGATGATCGAGGAGTCGACGGCGCCCTCGTAGGGCCAGGTGAAGTCCGTGCGCGGCTTCACGCCGAGGATGGTGTCCACGGTGGTCGCGGCGAGCTCCGTGGCGGACTGGAGGTGGCTGAGCGAGCCCGGGACCTCCTTGCCGTGGTGGGCGAGCGACGCCAGGTCCGGGTCACCGAACGGCAGCGCCACCACCTGATCGCCCGCGACGGCCGTCTGGAGCTGGCTGAGCCACTGCTTGGCGACCAGCTGGCCCTTGCCCGGCGTGCTCTTCCCGTCCGGGCCGTCGACCTTGTAGCTCTTGGTCATGGCCTCGACCGTGGCGAGCAGATCGGGGTCGATCACCCACGTGATCGGCAGGTTCTTGCCCAGTGCCACCAGCTGCTGGAGCCGGCCGCCGGGCGCCAGGTCCGCGGCGAGGTCGTCGTTGGGGAAGATCGGCGTCTGCTGCTGGTCGGACTCCGTGCGGGCGGTCAGGTGCGTCGAGGAGACCAGGGGCCACAGGAAGGTGAGCCGCGTCTTCTTGCCCTCGGTCGCGGACGGCTGCCAGGGGAGCAGGGTCCGCTGGATGCCCAGCACCCGCTCGTACGGCTGGCCGGAGGTCTGCCCGGAGAGGGAGGCGCCCAGCTGGTAGACACCGTCCCCGCCGAGGTTCAGGTCCTTCGCGGGCAGGGAGAGAGTGAATTCGCGGCTGACGCCCGGAGCCAGATCGTCGATCTTCTGTGTGTGGCCGCCGATCTCGGGCCCGTCGGAGCCCTCCGAGAAGCCGGACCGGCCGCCGATGTCGTCGATGTCGCTGCGCCCGCTGACCTGCGGGCCCACCCGCAGGCCCACGTGGGCGCCGGTGATCTTGGAGCCGCCGTTGTTCGTGACCGTGCCCGAGACGGTGACCGTGTCGTTCTGCGTGGGCGCGACGGGCGTCAGGGAGCCGATGGAGACGTCGACCGTGCGGGAGCCGGCCGACTCGGCGTGTGCTCGCGGGGCCGCCGGGAGCTGCACCAGACCCACGAGCAGCAGCAGACCGGCCAGCACCGTCGCGATGTGCCGGGCCCACCGGCAGGCAGGAGCGGAGGTCGTCCCCTGGAACTCTGCCGCCTCGGCCACGCGCTCGCCCGTCCCTCGTCGTCAGTGGTCGTCGGTTATGCGTCCACGAATGGTAACGAGGCCCGCTGTGGCGAAGTGCCGCGGACCACTCCGCAAGATCGCCACCGCGCCCGATGTCCCGGCTGCGCCCGCTTTGTGCTGACCGGCGCCATGCGTCCATAACGAGGAGGCTCTCGGGCGTGTGGCCACGTACCCTGTTCTGTTGTGCCGAACGCCAACAATGACAGCCACCCCCAGTCGTCGACGAACGAGCTCAGCCACGTGCAGCGCCGTGCCGTGAGCGAGCTCCTGCGGGTCTCCCCCGTGGCCGACGATCTCGCCCGTCGATTCCAGGAGGCCGGGTTCACTCTTGCCCTGGTCGGCGGATCGGTGCGGGACGCGCTGCTCGGCCGGCTCGGCAACGACCTGGACTTCACCACCGACGCCCGCCCCGATGAGGTACTGAAGATCGTCCGACCGTGGGCCGACGCGGTCTGGGAGGTCGGCATCGCCTTCGGGACCGTCGGATGCCGCAAGTCCGACTTCGACATCGAGGTCACGACATACCGGTCGGAAGCGTACGACCGCACCTCGCGCAAGCCGGAGGTCTCCTACGGCGACTCCATCGAGGACGACCTGGTCCGTCGCGACTTCACGGTCAACGCGATGGCCGTCGCGCTGCCGCAGAAGGAGTTCATCGACCCGCACAACGGCCTGGAGGACCTGGCCGCGCGGGTCCTGCGCACCCCTGGCACCCCGGAGGAGTCCTTCTCCGACGACCCGCTGCGCATGATGCGGGCCGCCCGCTTCGCCGCGCAGCTGGACTTCGAGGTCGCGCCCGAGGTCGTCACCGCGATGACGGAGATGTCCGGCCGCCTGGAGATCGTCTCCGCCGAGCGGGTCCGGGACGAGCTCAACAAGCTGATCCTCTCGGCCCACCCCCGCGAGGGCCTCAAGCTCCTCGTCGACACCGGCCTCGCCGCCCTCGTCCTGCCCGAGCTGCCGGCCCTGCGCCTGGAGCGTGACGAGCACCACCGGCACAAGGACGTGTACGAGCACACGCTCACCGTCCTGGAGCAGGCCATCGACCTGGAGGCCCCGAGCGACCAGCCCGGGGGTGGCCCGGACCTGGTCCTGCGCCTGGCGGCGCTGCTGCACGACATCGGCAAGCCGCGGACGCGTCGCTTCGAGAAGGACGGCCGGGTCTCCTTCCACCACCACGAGGTGGTGGGCGCGAAGATGACCAAGGCCCGGATGACCAAGCTCAAGTACTCGAACGAGCTGGTGAAGGACGTCTCGAAGCTCGTCGAGCTCCACCTGCGCTTCCACGGTTACGGCACGGGCGAGTGGACCGACTCCGCCGTGCGCCGGTACGTCCGGGACGCGGGGCCGCTGCTGGAGCGGCTGCACAAGCTGACGCGTTCCGACTGCACGACGCGCAACAAGCGCAAGGCCAACGCCCTGTCGCGCGCGTACGACGGGCTGGAGGAGCGCATCGCGCGGCTCCAGGAGCAGGAGGAGCTGGACGCGATCCGCCCGGACCTGGACGGCAACGAGATCATGCAGATCCTCGGCGTCGGCCCGGGCCCGCAGATCGGCAAGGCGTACAAGTACCTCCTGGAGCTGCGCCTGGAGAACGGCCCGATGGAGCGGGACGCCGCCGTCGCGGCTCTCAAGGAGTGGTGGGCCACACAGGACTGAGCCCCGCGGCTCGCTGTTTCACGTGAAACAGCGGCGAGTGGGTGATCGTCGAGGGGCGGTGTTTCACGTGAAACACCGCCCTTTCGCCTGTCAGGAGCGGCGGGACGCCGCCAGGGCGGCGGCGACCGCCGCGTAGATCAGGGCCACTGTCACCACCAGTGCGGGCGACCTGCCGTCGGGTGGCAGCATCAGAGCCGCCACGCCCGCGGCGCCGACGAAGGCCGCGTTGAAGAGGACGTCGTAGAGCGAGAAGACCCGCCCCCGGAAGCCGTCGTCGACCGACGACTGGACCACCGTGTCCGTGGCGATCTTCGCGCCCTGGGTGGTGAGACCCAGGACGAACGCGGCGATCAGCATGGGGCCGCGTTCGAAGGGGAGGCCGAGCGCGGGCTCCAGGACGGCCGCGGCGAGGGCACAGGCCAGCATCCAGCCGAGCCGGCCCAGTCGGCCCACGGCCCAGGGGGTGACGACCGCGGCCGCGAAGAACCCCGCCCCCGAGACCGCCACGGCGAGGCCGAGGAGGGCCAGGCCGTCGGACTCCGAGTCCGTCCACGCGTAGCGGCAGAGCATCAGGACGGTGACGGTCAGCGCGCCGTAGCAGAACCGCATCAGGGTCATAGCCGCCAGGGCGCGGGCGGCGGTGCGGCGCTCCGCGAGGTGCCGCAGCCCCGCGGCCAGCCCGCGGACGGTGGCCAGCAGCGTCGTGCGCAGCTCGGACCTGGGCGCGCGGAGGTCCGGCCCCAGCAGGCCGACGGGCATGCTCAGGGAGCACAGGGCGGCGGCCAGATAGAGCACCGCGCCGAAGAGGACGACCACGGCGTCGGAGCTCGTGCCCTCGGGGGCCACCAGGCGCACGATGAAGGCGAGCCCGCCGCCCGCGGTCGCCGCGAGCGTTCCGGCCGTCGGCGAGAGGGCATTGGCCATGACCAGGCGGTCCGGCGAGTCGACGACGCGGGGCAGGGAAGCGGAGAGCCCGGCGAGGACGAAGCGGTTGACTGCGGTGACCGACAGGGCCGAGGCGTAGAAGAGCCAGTCGGGGACGCGCGCGACGATGAGGAGTGCGGTGCCGGTGGCCAGCGCCGTACGCAGCAGATTGCCGTACAGAAGGACCTGTCGGCGGCGCCAGCGGTCCAGCAGCACGCCGGCGAACGGGCCGAGGAGCGAGTAGGGCAGCAGCAGGACGGCCATGGCGGAGGCGATGGCGGCGGGGGATGCCTGTTTCTCGGGGGAGAAGACGACGTACGCGGCGAGTGCCACCTGGTAGACGCCGTCGGCTCCCTGCGACAGCAGCCGGACGGCCAGCAGGCGCCGGAAGTCGGGCAGTTGGAGCAGGACGCGCAGGTCGCGCACAACAGGCATGCGGCCCAGCCTCACATACGGCGTGGGCCCCCGGGTGCATTACCCGGGGGCCCACGATCACCGCGGTGGATCAGGCGCGGCCGGAGCGGTGTGCGGCGTCCCGCACGGCGCTCCGCCGCCCTTGTGCGCCGCTTTAGCGCTCGACCTCGCCCTTGATGAACTTCTCGACGTTCTCGCGGGCCTCGTCGTCGAAGTACTGCACCGGCGGCGACTTCATGAAGTACGAGGAGGCGGAGAGGATCGGGCCACCGATGCCGCGGTCCTTGGCGATCTTGGCGGCGCGGACGGCGTCGATGATGACACCGGCGGAGTTCGGGGAGTCCCAGACCTCGAGCTTGTACTCCAGGTTCAGCGGGACGTCACCGAACGCGCGGCCCTCGAGGCGGACGTAGGCCCACTTGCGGTCGTCCAGCCAGGCCACGTAGTCGGACGGGCCGATGTGGACGTTGTCCTCGCCCAGCTCGCGGTCGCGGATCTGGGAGGTGACGGCCTGCGTCTTGGAGATCTTCTTGGACTCCAGGCGCTCGCGCTCGAGCATGTTCTTGAAGTCCATGTTGCCGCCGACGTTCAGCTGCATCGTGCGGTCCAGGATGACGCCCCGGTCCTCGAAGAGCTTCGCCATCACGCGGTGCGTGATCGTGGCACCGACCTGCGACTTGATGTCGTCACCGACGATCGGGACGCCCGCCTCGGTGAACTTGTCCGCCCACTCCTTGGTACCGGCGATGAAGACCGGCAGGGCGTTGACGAAGGCGACCTTGGCGTCGATGGCGCACTGCGCGTAGAACTTCGCGGCGTCCTCGGAGCCCACCGGGAGGTAGCAGACGAGGACGTCGACCTGCTTGTCCTTGAGGGTCTGGACGATGTCGACCGGGGCCTCGGCGGACTCCTCGATGGTCTGGCGGTAGTACTTGCCCAGGCCGTCGTGGGTGTGGCCACGCTGGACGGTGACGCCGGTGGCCGGCACGTCGCAGATCTTGATGGTGTTGTTCTCGCTGGCGCCGATGGCGTCGGCGAGGTCGAGGCCGACCTTCTTCGCGTCGACGTCGAAAGCGGCCACGAATTCCACATCACGCACGTGGTAGTCGCCGAACTGCACGTGCATCAGACCCGGCACGCGGCCGTTCGGGTCGGCGTCCTTGTAGTACTCGACGCCCTGCACCAGCGAGGCGGCGCAGTTGCCCACGCCGACGATGGCTACGCGAACCGAACCCATTCCGGTTGCTCCCTGTTTGTACTCGACAAAGCCCTGCGGAGTGCAGAGCTCACTTGGCAGTGGGGTCGGACGGATCCGTCCGGGAACTCCCCCGGTCCCGGTGAGTGCCGCCCGTATCTCCTGATGTGTCCTGCGGAGCGGTGCCCCGGCGCATGTCGCGCCCGGACCGCTCGCTCTCGATCAGCTCGTTCAGCCAGCGGACCTCGCGCTCCACCGACTCCATTCCGTGCCGCTGGAGCTCGAGGGTGTAGTCGTCCAGCCGCTCGCGGGTACGGGCCAGGGAGGCGCGCATCTTCTCCAGGCGCTCCTCCAGCCGGCTGCGGCGGCCTTCCAGCACCCGCATCCGTACGTCCCGCGAGGTCTGCCCGAAGAACGCGAAGCGGGCGGCGAAGTGCTCGTCCTCCCAGGCGTCCGGGCCGGTGTGGGCGAGCAGCTCCTCGAAGTGCTCCTTGCCCTCGGCCGTCAGCCGGTAGACGATCTTCGCCCGCCGCCCGGCGAGGGACGCCGCGCGGGCGTCCTCCGGGGCGCTGCCGGGTTCCTCGATCAACCAGCCGTTGGCGACGAGAGTCTTCAGGCAGGGGTAGAGGCTGCCGTAGCTGAACGCCCTGAACACCCCGAGTGAGGTGTTGAGGCGTTTCCGCAGTTCATAGCCGTGCATCGGGGACTCGCGGAGCAGGCCGAGGACAGCGAACTCGAGGATGCCGGAGCGTCTGCTCATATGTCGCCTCCTTGGTCCCTTAGGTCCCTTATGCCGAGCTGATGTATCGACTCGATACATCCAGACGATAGAACGAGCACCCTGATGCGACAAGAGGGAGCACGGTGAACGAGGTCACATCACCGATTCGTGGGACACAACCTGCCTGAATTGGAGTGAACATCCGCAGTGGGAGCGATTTGACCGTGCGTAGTCTGTGCGCCATGCAGACCACCGGGAACCGAGTGACATCGACAGGCGTCCTCGTCCCGGATGCAGTGCGCCCGGTTGCGCAGGGGGGCTACCGGACAGCGCATCGGGGGGAAAGCAAGCCACCTGCCGCTTCCAGGCGATCGTGCCTGCCCGAGGAGTAGTCGTTCGATGAGCGAGCACCGCCGCAAGCCGCCGCAGCCTCAGGGCGGCGGACGAGCCGCGGCCAGGCGCGCGGCCCAGCCGACGCCCGGCCGCCGTGCCGCACCACCAAGCAGTTCCGCCGCGCCGGGTACCGGCCGCGGTGAAGGCTCCCAGTACGGCAGCCGTGCCGAGGCCCGCCGCGCGACCCAGCGCGGTGGCGGAGGCGGCGGAGGCGGCCGGGGCGGCGGGCGCAGACGTCCGGGAGAGCCGGGCCCCGCGGGCGGCGGCCGGGGACGCAGGGACGGCGGCCGGCCGGGGAAGAAGCGCTTCATCGACTATCCCCGGGCCGGCAAGACGGGCGTGCGGCGCTGGCTGCCGTCCTGGAAGCTGGTCCTGGGCACGTGCTTCACCTTCGTCGTGCTCATCCTCGGCACTGTGGGCATCGCGCTCGCGGTGGTTCAGGTGCCGAGCGAGCAGAAGGCGGCGGCCGTCCAGAAGAACGTCTATTACTGGGCGGACGGCAAGCAGATGGTCGTCGCCGGCGGTGGTGCACTCAACCGCCAGATCGTGCCGATCTCCAAGATCCCCAAGTCCATGCAGGACGCGGTGATCTCCGCCGAGAACGCCAGTTTCCGCAAGGACTGGGGCGTCGACCCGATGGGCATCCTGCGCGCGGTCGCCAAGATGGCGCAGGGCGGTGAGGTCCAGAGTGGCTCCACGATCACCCAGCAGTTCGTGAAGAACACCTATCTCAGCCAGGAACAGACGCTCAAGCGCAAGGCCACCGAGCTGCTGATCTCCATAAAGGTGGGGGCCACCAAGGACAAGGACTCCATCCTCGCGGGCTATCTCAACACGGCCTATTACGGGCGTGGCGCCTATGGCATCCAGGCCGCGGCGCGGGCGTATTTCGACACCGACTGCACCCAGCTGACGCCCAGCCAGAGCGCTTATCTCGCGGCGACGCTGAACGGCCCGAACCTCTACGACCCCTCCGGCGGTCAGGGCCCCGCGGCAACGCCCGAGAAGAACCTCAAGAGGGCCACGGACCGCTGGAAGTGGACTCTGGACCGTGAGGTCCAGGTCGGCCACATGGAGGCCGCGGAGCGCGACAAATGGGTGAGCAAGGGCTTCCCGAACCCGCAGCCGCCCAAGCCGGCGACCAACCGGGCTGGGCAGATCGGCTATCTCACCGATCTCGCCGACAACTACATCGTCGCCCACTCCGGGATCAGCAAGAGCCAGCTGGACCGCGGCGGATATCAGATCCACACGACCTTCGACCGCGACAAGGTCGCTTATCTCTCCAAGGCCGTCGAGGACGTCCGCAAGGCCAATATCAAGCCCGATGTGCGGGACGTCGACAAATACGTCCAGTTCGGCGGCGCCTCCGTGGACCCGAAGACCGGCAAGATCGTCGCCATTTACGGCGGTGAGAACGCGCTGGAGCACTACACCAACAACGCCGACTACACCGGTGTGCAGGTGGGCTCGACCTTCAAGCCGTTCGTGCTCGCGGCCGCGATGACGCACGGCAAGCGGGACCCTTCACTCGGCCCGACGCAGGACGACAGCCAGCGCACGCTCGTCTCGCCGGAGAGCATTTACAACGGCAACAACAAGCTGACGCTCAGGACGTACGACGGCAAGATCTGGCACGACGACACCGACGGCAGCGAATGGCACCAGCCGAACGACGGTGACGAGGACAGGGGGCCCATCTCCCTCCGCACCGCCATGCAGTTCTCGGTCAACACGCCGTACATCCAGCTCGGTATGGACGTCGGCACCGACCTGGTCAAGGAAGCGGCCCTGAAGGCGGGTCTGGACAAGGACCAGCTCGCCGCGACGACGCCGACCTTCTCCCTCGGCACCTCGGCGCCCAGTGCCATCCGTCTCGCGGGTGCCTATGCGACCTTCGCGGCCAGCGGAAAGCAGATCGACCCGTACTCGGTGGAGAAGGTCGAGAAGGACGGAAAGCCGATCTACACGCACGAGGCGTCCAGCAAGCTGGCCTTCGACCCGAATGTCGCCAACAACGTCACCGATGTGCTGAAGACGGTCGTCGAGGCGGGTACCGGTACGTCGGCGCAGCTCGGCGACCGTCCGGTGGCGGGCAAGACGGGTACGACCGACGGCAACCGCTCGGCGTGGTTCGCGGGTTACACCCCGCAGCTGTCCACCTCGATCGGTATGTACCGCGTCGACCCCAATGCCAAGAAGCAGGAATTCCTTTCCATGCGTGGCGTGGGTGGCAAGGAGACCATTCACGGTGCGTCGTTCCCGGCGGACATCTGGGCCGATTACATGGGCAAGGCGCTGAAGGGCCAGCCCATCGAGCAGTTCGACCCGGCGAAGCCGATCGGTCAGAAGGTCTTCGGGGACGGCACGAGCCCCTCGCCCAGCGCGGTCCCGTCCGCGCCCCCCTCGGCGAGCCCGTCGCAGACCCCGTCGGCGACCCCGTCGAAGCCCGCTTCGCCCAGCCCGTCGGCCAGCAAGCCCTGCTCGCCGTTCGACCGGCACTGCCCGCCCGGGGGTCACAACGGCGGGGCCGACGGCGGTCCCGGTGGCGGACCGGGCGGCATCGGCGGCCCCGGCGGGAATCCGGGCGAGTCGCCGTCCCCGGAGCCCAGTTATGGGCGCCCTGGTGGGCTGTTCGCCGGAATGCGCGGCTGACCAGCTGAAACACCAGGCCGAGAGACTCGGCTGAGCCATCCGACCCGAGGGCCGTCCCGCGTTCGCGCGAGGCGGCCCTCGAGGTTATCCACAGGCTCCGACGGCGACTGGCGCCGTACGGCAGGATGGTCGCATGAGGAGCGAGCGGGACGATCAGCTTGTACGGCCCACCGTCGAGGACGGGGTGGCCGCCGCCGGCAGCGAGCTCATCGGCGGCCCGGTGGGGCGCCGGGCGCTGACCGGCGTGAGCTGGTGGACGCCCGTCCGGGTGGTCGCGCTCGTGGCGATCGGGATGTTCGCGCTCGGCATGGTGCAGAAGATGCCTTGCTACAACTACGGCTGGTTCTTCGGCGCCACCACCCAGTACACCCATGCCTGTTACTCCGACATCCCGCATCTGTACAGCGGGCGCGGCTTCGACACCGGGCTGATCCCGTATTTCGACCGCATTCCCCAGGCGGTCTCCGGTGGGATGGACTATCTGGAATACCCGGTCCTCACCGGCCTGTTCATGCAGGTCGCCGCCTGGCTCACACCCGGCGGCGGCACCCTTCAGCACCGCGAGCAGCTCAACTGGTTCGTCAACGCGGGCCTGCTGATGGCCTGCACCGCGGTCATCGCGGTCTGCTCGGCCCGCACTCACCGGCGCAGGCCCTGGGACGCCCTGCTCATCGCCCTCGCACCCGCCTTCGCCCTGACCGCCACCGTCAACTGGGACCTCTTCGCGGTCGCGCTCACCGCGGCGGCGATGCTGATGTGGTCACGCGGCCGGACTGCCCTGGCGGGCGTGCTGATCGGGCTCGCGGCCGCCGCCAAGCTGTATCCCGTGCTGCTGCTGGGGCCGCTGCTCGTCCTGTGCTGGCGGGCGGGCCGGCTGCGGGCCTTCCGTACGGCGGCGCTGTCCGCGGCCGCCGCCTGGCTGGTGGTGAACCTGCCAGTCATGATCACGCACGACGGGAGCGGGTTCCACATCCGCGAAGGCTGGGCGAAGTTCTACACCTTCAGCCAGGAGCGCCCCATCGACTTCGGCTCGGTCTGGCTCCTGATCTCCCAGCGCACGGGCGACCCGCTGAGCAACGCCAATACGTATGTGACGCTGCTGATGATCGTGGGCTCGCTGGGCATCGGCGCCCTGGCGCTGTTCGCCCCCAGGCGCCCGCGCTTCGCGCAGCTGGCCTTCCTGCTGGTGGCGCTCTTCATCCTCACCAACAAGGTCTACTCGCCGCAGTACGTGCTGTGGCTCGTCCCGCTGGCGGTGCTGGCGCGCCCCAAGTGGCGTGACTTCCTCGTCTGGCAGGCGTGCGAGGTGCTCTACTTCCTCGGCATCTGGATGTATCTCGCCTACACGGGCAGCGGTGACAAGCACCAGGGCCTGCCCACAGAGGGCTATCAACTGGCCATCACCGTCCACCTGCTGGGGACGCTGTATCTCTGCGCGATCGTCGTGCGCGACATCCTGCTGCCGGAGCGGGACGTCGTCCGCCGGGACGGCTCGGACGACCCCTCGGGCGGGGTGCTGGACGGAGCTCCCGACATATTCGTCCTCGGCTCCGCGCGCCGGTCCCGGCCCACGGAGCACGCCCACGGCACGTATGTCCAATGGGGGACGGAGCGCCGCCCGCAGTAGGGCGGCTCCGGGCCCCGTACCCAGGGGGAGTGGGTCAGTGGTCGAGAAGACGGTCGAACTGGGTGGTGGTGTTCCGCAGGTGGGCCACCAGCTCGTCGCCCACCTGCGGCGGGGCGACGTCACCCGGCACGAAGAGGATCGAGACCTGCATGTGCGGGGGCTCCGCGAACCAGCGCTGCTTGCCCGCCCAGACGAACGGCGAGAGGTTGCGGTTCATGGTCGCGAGGCCCGCACGGGCGACGCCCTTGGCGCGCGGCATCATGCCGTGCAGCGCCTTCGGCGCCTCCAGGCCTACGCCGTGCGAGGTGCCGCCCGCCACCACCACGAGGTAGCCGTCGCCGGGGGACTTCTGCTGGCGGTAGCCGAAGCGGTCGCCCTTGGTCACCGGCGTGACGTCCAGGACCGCGCCGCGGTACTGGGTGGCGTCGTGGTCGCCGAGCCACAGGCGGGTGCCGATGCGGGCGCGGAAGCGGGTCTGCGGGAACTGCTGCTGGAGGCGCCCGAGTTCCTCGGCCTTCAGGTGGCTGACGAACATGGTGTGCAGGGGCAGCCGGGCGTTGCGCAGCCGCTCCATCCAGGCGCTGACCTCCTGGACCGCGTCGGAGCCGTCCGTGCGGTCCAGCGGGAGATGGATCGCGAAGCCCTCCAGGCGCACGTCCTCGATGGCGGCGTGCAGCTTGGGGAGGTCCTCCTCGCTGATGCCGTGCCGCTTCATGCTGCTCATGACCTCGACGACGACCCGGGCGCCGACCAGGCCGCGCACCCCTTCGACCGAGGACACGGACCGTATGGCGCGGTCGGGCAGCGGCACCGGCTCCTCACCCAGCCGGAAGGGGGTGAGCACCAGCAGGTCGCCGCTGAAGAAGTCCTTGATCCGGGCCGCTTCGTAGGTCGTGCCCACGGCGAGGATGTCCGAGCCGAAGCGCGTCGCCTCGTCGGCCAGCCGCTCGTGGCCGAAGCCGTAGCCGTTGCCCTTGCAGACCGGGACGATGCCCGGGAACTGCTGGAGGATGGACTGCTGGTGTGCCCGCCAACGCGCGGTGTCGACGTAGAGCGTGAGCGCCATGGCCGGTCCCGGAGCCTTTCCCTGTGCCTGCTGGATGACGTGATCGTGTGCCTGACGGCGGTGCTGCGTGGTGGAACGGAGAGGTCAGCGACGCGACATATACATGTCGAGGGCCTTGTGGAGCAGCTTGTTGAGCGGGAAGTCCCACTCGCCGAGGTACTCCGCGGCCTGGCCGCCGGTGCCCACCTTGAACTGGATGAGGCCGAAGAGGTGGTCGCTCTCGTCCAGGGAGTCACCGATGCCGCGCAGGTCGTAGACGCTCGCCCCCAGGGCGTAGGCGTCGCGCAGCATGCGCCACTGCATCGCGTTCGACGGACGGACCTCGCGCTTGTGGTTGGCGGAGGCACCGTAGGAGTACCAGACGTGTCCGCCGACGATCAGCATCGTGGCGGCGGCGACGGCCTCGCCCTCGTGCACCGCGAAGTACAGCCGCATGCGGTTGGGGTCCTCGGTGTTGAGGGCCGACCACATGCGCTGGAAGTAACTGAGCGGCCGCGGGCGGAACTTGTCACGCTCGGCCGTGATCTCGTAGAGGTGCTGCCAGGTGGGCAGGTCCTCGTAGCCGCCCTGGACGACCTCGACGCCGGCCTTCTCGGCCTTCTTGATGTTGCGGCGCCACAGCTGGTTGAAGCCCTTGTGGACGTCCTCGAGGGAGCGGTTCGACAGCGGCACCTGGAAGACGTAGCGCGGCTGGACGTCACCGAAGCCGGCGCCGCCGTCCTCGCCCTGCTGCCAGCCCATGCGGCGCAGCTGGTCGGCGACCTCGAAGGCGCGGGGCTCGATGTGGGTGGCCTCGACGTCCCGGAGCCGCTTGACGTCGGGGTCGGCGATGCCGGACTTGATGGCGTTCGAGTCCCAGCGCCGGATGACGACCGGCGGGCCCATCTTCACGGAGAAGGCGCCCTGCTGCTTGAGGTGGGCGAGCATCGGGCGCAGCCAGTCCTCGAGGTTCGGCGAGAGCCAGTTGATGACCGGGCCCTCGGGGAGGTAGGCCAGATAGCGCTTGATCTTGGGGAGCTGGCGGTAGAGCACCAGGCCCGCGCCGACCATCTGGCCGTTCTTGTCGAACCAGCCCAGATTCTCCGAGCGCCACTCGGCCTTCACATCGGCCCACGCCGGCACCTGCATGTGACTCGCCGCGGGCAGGCTCTGGATGTATGCCAGATGCTGCTCTCGGCTGATTGTCCTCAGGGTCAGGCTCATGCGGGGCGCTCCTCGGCAGGTGTGTCCCCAGGGTCGGGGCTCCGGCTCTCGCGCCGAAGCCTACTGCGACAAAGGAGCGCCTCGTCTGGGCGTACCCACCGCTACCCGATCAGACCTCCGAAGAGCCCGCCGTGCGCCATGCCCAGGAAGAAGCCGACGGCCGACGCCCCCAGCCCGATGATCAGCAGGAAGCGCTCGCCGGTCGTCGCCGATATGAACTGGCCGTACGCCCCCGTGAGGATGCCCACGAGGCCGCTCCAGGAGCTGAGCAGGTGGAGGTTGGAGAATGCCGAGCTGATGAAGGCCAGGGCGCCGAGCACGATGGTCACCGCGGCGAAGGTGTTCTCGAGGGGGTGGGGCTTGCCGTCGCTGTTGAGAGCGGAGTTGATCAGCGCCCGGGGGCCGCGGGGCTGGCGAGCTGCCTGTGTCATGGGGCTACCTCCTGAAGGCAGGCGGCGCACTGTAGCGCCGGTCACACCCGATGCGTCCAGATTGCGGTGCGGGACCGCTCGATTTCAACCGGAAGCCCGAGTGCGGGTACTGTGTACGGTCTGCACCGGTGTCTGCCCAGACCCAGCTTCGGTCCCAGGGGCGACCCAGGGACTCTCCGCTGAATGTCAGTGTCGGCCGATACCGTTGCTTACGCATCACGACCCTCCTGCCACGGAACGACCGTGGCCGCTGAGTCCAAAGGAGGTGGGTTCCACATGCGTCACTACGAGGTGATGGTCATCCTCGACCCCGATCTCGAGGAGCGCGCTGTCTCCCCGCTGATCGAGAACTTCCTCTCCGTCGTCCGTGAGGGCAACGGAAAGGTCGAGAAGGTCGACACCTGGGGCCGTCGTCGTCTGTCGTACGAGATCAAGAAGAAGCCCGAGGGCATCTACTCGGTCATCGACCTGCAGGCCACGCCTGCGGTCGTCAAGGAGCTCGACCGCCAGATGAACCTGAACGAGTCGGTCCTCCGGACCAAGGTCCTCCGTCCCGAGACCCACTGAACCCCAGCGGTTCAGAGGTAATCGGGCTGCATCGCAACGAGTAGCAAGCAGCCAGCAGCACACCCGCCGAGAGGTTCATCCATGGCAGGCGAGACCGTCATCACGGTCGTCGGCAATCTCGTCGACGACCCCGAGCTGCGCTTCACCCCGTCCGGTGCGGCGGTCGCGAAGTTCCGCGTCGCGTCCACTCCCCGCACCTTCGACCGCCAGACCAACGAGTGGAAGGACGGCGAGAGCCTCTTCCTCACGTGCTCGGTGTGGCGGCAGGCGGCGGAGAACGTCGCCGAGTCGCTCCAGCGAGGCATGCGCGTCATCGTGCAGGGCCGGCTGAAGCAGCGGTCCTACGAGGACCGCGAGGGCGTCAAGCGCACGGTCTACGAGCTCGACGTCGAAGAGGTCGGCGCCAGCCTGAAGAACGCCACGGCGAAGGTCACCAAGACCTCGGGTCGCGGTGGCCAGGGTGGTGGCTTTGGTGGCGGCGGTGGCGGCCAGCAGGGCGGCGGCTGGGGCAACGGCCCCGCCGGCGGCCAGCAGGGTGGCGGCGGGGCTCCCGCCGACGACCCGTGGGCGACCAGCGCTCCGTCCGGCGGCCAGCAGGGCGGCGGCGGAGGCGGCTGGGGCGGCGGCTCCGGCAACTCCGGCGGCGGCTACTCGGACGAGCCGCCCTTCTAGGCCCTTCACGGGCCCGGGTCCTCGCGGATCCGAGGGCGAAGCACCACAACTTCTTGATCACACAGGAGAGAGACAATGGCGAAGCCGCCTCCGCGCAAGCCTAAGAAGAAGGTCTGCGCGTTCTGCAAGGACAAGACCGCTTACGTGGACTACAAGGACACGAACATGCTGCGGAAGTTCATTTCCGACCGCGGCAAGATCCGTGCCCGTCGCGTGACCGGCAACTGCACCCAGCACCAGCGCGACGTCGCCACGGCCGTGAAGAACAGCCGTGAGATGGCGCTGCTGCCCTACACGTCGTCCGCGCGATAAGGGAAGGGTGACCGAAAAATGAAGATCATCCTCACCCACGAGGTCTCCGGCCTCGGCACCGCCGGCGACGTCGTGGACGTCAAGGACGGCTACGCCCGCAACTACCTGGTCCCGCGCGGTTTCGCGATCCGCTGGACCAAGGGTGGCGAGCAGGACGTGGCGCAGATCCGTCGCGGTCGCAAGATCCGCGAGATCGCCACGATCGAGCAGGCCAACGAGGTCAAGGGTCAGCTCGAGGGCACCAAGGTGCGCCTGGCGACCCGTGCCGGCGACGCCGGCCGCCTGTTCGGCTCCGTGACCCCCGCCGACATCGCTGCCGCGATCGAGGCCTCGGGTGGTCCGAAGGTCGACAAGCGCCGTGTCGAGGTGGGCTCGCCCATCAAGACGCTGGGCTCGCACCAGATCTCCGTGCGTCTGCACGCCGACGTCGTTGCCAAGCTCGGCATCGAGGTCGTCGCTGCCTGATCGCCTGGCGATCGGTGACGTGGGAAGGGCCGCACCCCTCGGGGTGCGGCCCTTCCGCCGTTCCGGGCCGGGCCCGGGGCCGCTCGGGGAGACGCCGTCAGGCCCGTACGGCCCCGGTGACGATCCAGCGGCCGGAGCGGGCGCGCAGCCACAGGCTCAGCATGCGCACGGTCATCATCAGCGTCATCGCCCACCACAGGTCCGTGAGGCCGCCGCCGAGGGTGGGCACGAGCAGCGCGACGGGGGCGAAGACGGCGAGGACGACCAGCATCGCCCAGGCGAGATACGGCCCGTCCCCCGCGCCCATCAGGACGCCGTCCAGGATGAAGACGACGCCCGAGACGGGCTGGCTGAGGGCCACGATCAGGAGCGTGGGCAGCAGCGCGTCCCGTACGGCGGCGTCGGAGGTGAACATGGGGATGAAGAGCGGCCGCGCGGCCACCACGAGCACCCCCAGCACCACCCCTGACGCGATCCCCCACTGCACCATGCGGCGGCAGGCCGCCCGGGCCCCGTCGGCGTCACCGGCGCCGAGATGGCGCCCGATGATGGCCTGGCCGGCGATGGCGATGGCGTCCAGGGCGAACGCGAGCAGGCTCCACAGGGTCAGCACGATCTGGTGGGCGGCTATCTCCGCGTCACCGAGCCGGGCCGCCACCGCCGTGGCGATCATGAGGACGGCGCGCAGCGAGAGCGTGCGCACCAGGAGGGGCACCCCCGCCTGGGCGCAGGCCCGGATGCCCGCGGCGTCGGGGCGGAGCGAGGCGCCGTGCTGCCGGGCGCCCCGGACGACGACCGTGAGGTAGGCGGCGGCCATGCCGTACTGCGCGATGACGGTGCCCCAGGCGGAGCCCGCGATGCCGAGCCCGGCGCCGTAGACGAGGCCCAGGTTGAGGGCCGCGTTGGCGGCGAAGCCGCCGATGGCGACGTACAGCGGCGTGCGGGTGTCCTGGAGGCCGCGCAGCACGCCCGTGGCGGCGAGCACGATGAGCATGGCCGGTATCCCGATGGCGCTGATCCGCAGATACGTGGTCGCGTACGGGGCGGCGGTCGGTGAGGCGCCGAAGAGCTCGACGACCGGTCGCGCGGCGGGGAGGGTCACGGCTATGACGGCGACGCCGATGAGGAGGGCGAGCCAGATGCCGTCCATGCCCTGGCGGATCGCGGCCTGGAGGTCACCGGCGCCGACGCGCCGCGCGACGGCGGCGGTGGTGGCGTAGGCGAGGAAGACGAAGACGCTGACGGCGGTGGTGAGCAGCGCCGCGGCGACCCCGAGGCCGGCGAGCTGGGGTGTGCCGAGGTGGCCGACGATGGCGCTGTCGGCCATGAGGAAGAGGGGTTCCGCGACGAGTGCGCCGAAGGCGGGCACGGCCAGCGAGAGGATCTCGCGGTCGTGGCCTCGGGCGCTGTGCGGTCCTCGCGCGGTGGCCTTGGTCATGCGCTCAACCTAATCTTCCACAGGTAATCACTGCAAGCCATTAGTGACCCTTACATTCGGCGCGCTGCGGCGATCTTCTCTGCGACGTTTGTCGCGATCTTGCGCCGAGCGGGAAAGTTTTTCTCCTCAACAGCCGGTGGATGGGGAAACCGCAGGTCAGGCGGGTAGCGAGGGAGTGATTGTGTGTTTGTCCACAGCGCTTTCCCCCGTGCCGTACACAGGATCCGCGGGGTTCTCCACAGGATGGGGGCCATCATCCACACGCCCTGTGGATAACCAGATTGGCTGACGGTGCCCGCGGGCCTACCGTGGACCGGCGCCCGCCGCCTGTTCCGGCCTCGAAGACCTTACGAGATCGACACGAACTCGACGCACGCCAACCGGAGTCGGGCGGGCTATTTGTCAGAGCCGTGCCGTAAGAAAGAACAGCACGGCGAGGTCCGCACAGCGGACGGGAGGAGGTGGCGGGGTGAGCATCCCCGAGCCCATGGACGACCCCTGGGCGGACGCCGGCCCCGGCGACCGGCTCCCCGTCTCCCGCCCCCGCCGCGGCGACGGCCAGTCCCGCGGTGAGCGCCACGACCGCGGTGGCGACGACGGTGGCTCCTGGGACCGCGGCTCCTCCTCCCACGGGACGCAGGGCTTCGAGCGCGTCCCCCCGCAGGACCTCGACGCCGAGCAGTCCGTCCTCGGCGGCATGCTGCTCTCCAAGGACGCCATCGCCGACGTGGTCGAGGTGCTCAAGGGCATCGACTTCTACCGCCCGGCACACGAGACGATCTTTCAGGCCGTTCTCGACCTCTACGCCAAGGGCGAGCCCGCCGACCCCATCACCGTGGCCGCGGAGCTCACCAAGCGCGGCGAGATCACCCGCGTCGGCGGCGCCGCGTATCTCCACACGCTGGTCCAGTCCGTCCCCACCGCGGCGAACGCGGAGTACTACGCCGAGATCGTCCACGAGCGCGCCGTGCTGCGCCGGCTGGTCGAGGCGGGCACGCGCATCACGCAGATGGGATACGCGGCCGACGGCGACGTCGACGACATCGTCAACAACGCCCAGGCCGAGATCTACGCCGTCACCGAGCAGCGCACCAGCGAGGACTACCTCCCGCTCGGCGACATCATGGAGGGCGCGCTCGACGAGATCGAGGCCATCGGCTCGCGCAGCGGCCAGATGTCCGGCGTCCCCACCGGCTTCACCGACCTCGACGCGCTGACCAACGGCCTGCACCCGGGCCAGATGATCGTCATCGCCGCCCGTCCCGCCATGGGTAAGTCGACCCTCGCGCTGGACTTCGCCCGCGCCTGCTCGATCAAGCACAACATGCCGAGCGTGATCTTCTCGCTCGAAATGGGCCGCAACGAGATCGCGATGCGCCTGCTGTCCGCCGAGGCGCGGGTGGCGCTGCACCACATGCGCTCCGGCTCCATGACCGACGAGGACTGGACGCGCCTGGCCCGCCGGATGCCCGACGTCTCGGCCGCGCCGCTCTACATCGACGACTCCCCGAACCTGTCGATGATGGAGATCCGCGCCAAGTGCCGCCGTCTCAAGCAGCGCGCGGACATCAAGCTCGTGATCATCGACTATCTCCAGCTGATGCAGTCCGGCGGCGCCAAGCGCGCCGAGAGCCGCCAGCAGGAGGTCTCGGACATGTCCCGAAACCTCAAGCTGCTGGCCAAGGAGCTCGAACTGCCGGTCATCGCGCTCTCGCAGCTGAACCGTGGCCCCGAGCAGCGCACGGACAAGAAGCCGATGGTCTCCGACCTCCGTGAGTCCGGCTCCATCGAGCAGGACGCCGACATGGTCATCCTGCTCCACCGTGAGGACGCCTACGAGAAGGAGTCGCCCCGCGCGGGCGAGGCGGACATCATCGTCGGCAAGCACCGAAACGGCCCGACGGCCACGATCACGGTGGCCTTCCAGGGCCACTACTCGCGCTTCGTCGACATGGCGCAGACGTAGGCGTCGCCTCAAGGGAGCACGAAAGGCCGGTGCGGGCTAGGGCCAGCTGACGGGACCCGGCCCTGAAGGCCGGGTCCCTACTGCGACCGCACGACTACCCTGTCGCAGTGATGATCTTCGAGAGCAGCCATCGACCGCCGAACCTTCCGGGCGCGCTCACGACATGGTTTGCCAAGAACGGAGCGCTTCTCCGCACACGTGGGATCACCGCTGAACTGCGGCACTCCCCAGAAGACGGCCGACTCAAGAACAGCGCATGGCTGACTGCCGAGGCCGGGAACCGGGCCATACAGATCACCGTCTGGAACAGCGGTGAAGCCGAACTCGACTTTATGGACCTCAGCAGCGGTGACAACCGTCCCGAGCATCGAGACCTCCAAACCGAGCAAGAACTCCATGCCCTCCTGGGATCCGCACTCGACTGGATCGTCCTCGGCACGAACGGCTGACCACGAGGGTTGGACACGACTCTGCGGACAGACGTCGACGACAACTGACGCGGACCCGAAGGAAACCCCAGCTCAACGCTCCGCCATTCGACGCTCAGTCGCGGAACCTACACCTGCCACCGAAAACGCTCTGCCCGGTACGGGCGGAGATCGCCACTGTCGCGTCGGCGCGGAAGACGCGTGATCACGTGACAGGGCGGTCTCATTCCGGCGCGATCCAAGGCAGTTCGGAGGCGAGGTCCTGGCGGAGGCGGCGCAGGGGGCGGGCGCCGACCAGGGAGTGGACCGGGGTGCCGGCGCGGAAGAGGAGGAGGGTCGGCATGGAGAGGACGCCGTACGTCGCCTGTGTGCGCGGGTTGGTGTCCACGTCGAGCTGGACGATCTTGATGCGGCCCGCCTCCTGCCGGGCCAGCTCGGCGAGTACGGGTGTGATCATGCGGCAGGGCGCGCACCAGGCCGCGGTGAAGTCGACGAGTACGGGGAGCTCCGACGCGAGGACCTCGGTGGCGAAAGTGTCGTCCGTGACGGAAGGGATCGGCGCTGCGGATGTGGGGTCTGCGGTGGTCGTCATGGCGTGCTGAGCTCCTCTTCGGGGCCGGGTGGGGTGAGGGCGCAGAGCGGGGGCGGGCCGCCGGGACCTCCGCGGCGGCCCTGAGGGCGGCGGTCTCCCGTTCGGCGCGGGCGAGTTGGGCGCTCACCTCCGCCCGTACGCGCCGGAGGCGGTCGATGCAGTCGTCGAGCTCCGCCAGCTTGCGGCGGTAGACCTCCAGCGAGGCCGGGCAGGAGTCGCCCGCCGGGTGGCCAGCGCGCAGGCAGTCCACGAACGGCCGGGTCTCCTCCAGCCCGAACCCGAAGTCCTGGAGGACGCGGATCTGCTGGAGGAGACGCAGGTCGTCCTCGTCGTACGTGCGGTAGCCGTTGCCGGCCCGGCGGGCCGGCAGGAGGCCGAGCGACTCGTAGTGCCGAAGGGTGCGAGTGGTGGTGCCCGCCCGCTGGGCCAGTTCCCCGATGCGCATGGACACGACCGTAGACGTTGACGTGGACGTCAACGCCAGGGCCGGGGCGCGGCGCGGTTGGTTAGGGTGCGGACATGACCGCGTCGTACGAAGTATCCATGGATGGCCCCCAGTTCACCGAGTTGCTCCCTGGTACCCGGCGGGCCCTCCTGCACCGCATCGCCACCGCGCAGTCGGAGGGCCGCACGCCCTCATTGGTGGGTGCGGTGATGCGGGAGGGGCGGATGGTGTGGTCAGCGGGCCGGGGGGAGGTCGCCGGGCGGGCGCCCGGGGCCGATACGCAGTACCGCATCGGATCGATCACCAAGAGCCTGGTCGCGGTCCTGGTCATGCGGCTCTACGAGGAGGGGCGCGTCGACCTGGACGCCCCGCTCGCCACCTATCTCGACACCCCGGAGGCCGGCGAGGCCACCGTCGCCCAACTGCTCGCCCACACCTCCGGGCTGGCCGCCGAGGCGCGCGGCCCCTGGTGGGAGCGCACGGACGGCGCGCTGCGCCCCGAGCTCGCGGACATCTTCGGCGAGCGCCCCCAGCGGCACCCGGCCGGCCGGACGTACCACTACTCCAACCCCGGCTACGCGCTGCTCGGCGCGCTCGTGGAGCGGCTGCGCGGGAAGCCCTGGGGCGAGGTGCTGCGCCGGGAGGTGCTGGTGCCGCTCGGCATGGACCGTACGACCCTCCTGCCCGAGGCGCCGCACGCGGAGGGCTGGGCCGTGCACCCCTGGGCGGACGCGCTTCTTCCGGAACCGGCGGTGGACACCGGGCGGATGGCACCCGCCGGGCAGGTCTGGTCCACGGCGGCGGACCTGTGCCGGTTCGCCGCGTTCCTGCTGGACGGTGACGAGCGCGTGCTCGGCCGGGAGGCGGTCGCGAGGATGCGGGTGCCGGAGTCCGGCCCGCAGGACCCGGGCTGGAAGTTCGGCTACGGCCTCGGCGTGCAGCTCACCCGCCGGAACGGCCGCACGCTGATCGGTCACACGGGATCGATGCCGGGCTTCGTGGCGACCCTGTGGGCGAGCCCGGACGAGGCGCTGGCCGGGGTGGTCCTGACGAACCGGACCTCCTGCCCCGGGGTGGACGCGGCGGCCGCCGCGCTGGTGGACACGGTCGCGCGCAACGAGCCGCGGATCCCCGAGACCTGGCGCCCGCTCGGCGAGGTGGACAGCACGCTGCTGGAGCTGACCGGGCCCTGGTACTGGGGTGCCGCGCCGTTCGCCCTGCGCCTGCGCGCGGACCGCGGCCTGGAGCTGACCCCGCTCTCCGGCACGGGCCGCGGCTCGCGGTTCCGCGCGGAGGACGACGGCACCTGGACGGGCCTCGACGCGTACTACGCGGGGGAGACGCTGACGGTCGTGCGGAATGCGGAGTACGCGGTCAGCCACCTCGACGTCGGCACCTTCGTGCTCACCCGCGAGCCCTACGAGCAGGGCGACGCGGTGCCCGGCGGGGTCGGGAAGGCCGGCTGGCGGTAGGGCCCGCCGGGCACCGGGTCGGGCGAAGGCGGGCCGGCACCGGGCAGGGGCGGCCCGCGCGGCGCGGACGTAGGGTCGGGGAGAGATTGGCGGGCGCCCGTATGCGGCGCGATACCACCCCTGGAAGGCCACCGTGACTGCGAACACCGCACCGGTCCTGCTCGACCTCGCACCGCTCGACGCGGCGCACTTCGCGCGCATCGAGGACAAGGTCGCCGCACTGATGCGCACGCGCGAGAGCGTCGTCGCGATGCAGGGCGAGGCGCTGCTGCCCCTGGAGGCGTGCATCCGCTCCGCCGTGCGCCCCGGCAGCACCGCGCTGAACATCATCACGGGCCCGTACGGGGAGACGTTCGGCGGCTGGCTGCGTTCCTGCGGCGCCGAAGTGATCACGGTGGCGGCGCCGTTCAGCGGCGCGGCCGGCCCGGAGCAGGTGGCCGAGGCGCTGCGCGCGCATCCGGAGATCGACTTCGTGAGCCTGGTGCACGCCGAGGCGGCCACCGGCAACACCAACCCGGTCGCGGAGATCGGCGCCGTCGTACGGGAGCACGGCGCGCTGCTGATGCTGGACGCGGTGGCGTCCGTGGCCGCCGAGCCGCTCCTCACGGACGAGTGGGGCGTCGACCTGTGCGTCATCGGCGGGCAGAAGGCGATGGCGGGCCCGGCGGGCGTGTCGGCCGTGTCGGTCAGCGCCCGCGCGTGGGAGCGGATCGCCGCCAACGAGCAGGCCCCGCGCCGCTCGTACCTCTCCCTGCTCGACTGGAAGGAGCGCTGGATCGACGGGGGGCGCGAGGTCCTGCCGCACGCCCCCGCCCAGCTGGAGATGCTCGCGCTGGAGCAGGCGGTCGACCGGATCGAGGCGGCCGGCCTGGACGCCGTGATCCTCCGCCACCGGGCCGCCGCCGCGGCCACCCGCGCCGGTGCGCGCGTGCTGGGCGCGCTCTCCCCGTACGTCACACGGGACGCGGATGCCGCGCCCGCGGCGACCACCCTGCGTGCCCCCGGGGGTGTCGACGCCCGGGAGATCGTCGCGGCCGCCCTGGCCGCCGGCCCGGCCGTGCCCGTGCAGGCGGCGGGCGGGGCGCTGGCCAAGGAGATGATTCGCGTGAACCACTACGGGCTCGCCGCGGACCGTGCTGTCGTCCTGGACTCCCTCTCGGCGCTCGGCGCCGCGCTGCGGGCGCTGGGCATCGAGGCCGGTGGGACGGACGAGGCCCTGGATGCCGCGGCCGTCGCCTGGGACGCGGTGACCGGGAGCTGACGCCCTGACGCGTCCTGATCCTCAAGGCAGCAGCGTGAGCCGCTGTCGGTGCGTTATGCGCCGACAGCGGCTTTTTTATGTCTTCGCCCCGTTATGGCCACTGCCGCACCTCGTTCAACTGCCCGGATAGAATCGGAATGCCCAGCCCGTTTCGTTCGATCGCCCTCCGGAGGTTCCCCGCATGACGCGCCGCAGGAACGCGACGGTGCCGGTGACCGCTTCGGCGGCTCTCCGCGCGGATGCCCGGCGCAACAGGGCGCTCATCCTCGACGCCGCGCGATCGGCCTTCGGGGAACGGGGGTTGGGGGTGCCGCTGGGGGAGATCGCGCGCCGCGCGGGCGTCGGCACGGGCACCGTTCACCGCCATTTCCCTTCCAAGGAAGCGCTGTTCAGGGCCACGGTCGTGGACCGGATCAGGCTTTTCACGGACGCCGCACGGGAGTTGGCGGACGCGGACGAACCCGGCACGGTGTTCTTCCGCTATCTCGCGGCGGTGGTGCGGCTCTCGGCGCGGAACAGGGCGCTCCTGGACGCGCTGGACGCGAGCGCCGAGGGCCTCTTCGAGCCCACCCCGGGAGTGGAGAAGGGCTTCCAGGAGGCACTGGGCGTACTGCTGACGCGGGCTCAGGAAGCGGGCGCCGTAAGGCGGGACGTCGACGTCGAGGACGTCGTCACGCTGCTCTCCGGCTGCCTGTCCATGGAGCGGCGGCGGGGGACGGCGGGAGCGCCCGGGAGGATGACGGCGCTGATGTGCGACAGCCTCCGGCCGGGCCGGAACGTGACGAAACTGCCCGCTGTCGCGGTCGAGCGTGACGAAACGGCCTGCGCGGAGTGCGGCGGGCCGGTGGCCACGGCGCGTACGGGGCGGCGGGCGCGGTACTGCGGTGGGGCGTGCCGGCAGAGGGCGTACCGGTCGCGTCAGCGGTAGGCCGTAAGGGGCGCGGGGCTCTTTCGATATGCGGCCCCGCAGCGTGGGCGCGATCAATCCCCCACCGGCCCGCGGCGGCCGGACCGCACTTCCAGCTGACCGCACTTGCAGCTGAGCGCTCAGACGACCGGCGCCAGTGACTCCACCGCTGCCACCAGCGGCGCCAGTTCCGGTCGCTTCGACGCCTCGTCCAGCGCCTCCCGCAGCGCCTTGTCGTTCGTGGGCCTGGCCTCCGCGAGGAGCGCCAGCCCCGCCTCCGTCACGTCCGTGTAGATGCCCCGGCGGTCCGTGAGGCAGAGGTAGCGCGTCAGCAGGCCGCGGTCCTCCAGCCGGTTGACCAGGCGGGTCGTCGCGCTCTGGCTGAGGACGACGGAGTCGGCGACCTGGTTCATGCGCAGGTGGCCGCCCTCGCCGCTGTGCTGGCGGCTGAGCACGTCGAGGACGCTGAACTCGCGGACGCTCAGGCCGTGCCCGGCCTGCAGGGCGCGCTCGATGTGCGACTCGATCCGGCCGTGGAGCGCGGAGAGCGCGCACCAGCCCTGTGCCAGCCCGAGCAGAGCGGGATCCGGGGTGCGGGACATGGGGCGGGTCCTCCTTCGCATGCGGAGTCTTCGTGGCGGGCGCGCGTGCGGAGTGCACGCGCCGGGTGTCCGGGGTCACGCGCGGGGCGCGCGGCCGCGGGCGCTTCCCGCTGGGCCCGTACGGACAGGATAGCCCTCCACCGCAATAGCCCGCGCTTGCAAATAACCCGCGTATGCAATTATTGTCGACGCTCATAAGGCTCGCCTGCAATCACGCGTTCCTGGGCGCGGCCACCCCCTCCCTTTGCTGAAGGACCCCTGTCATGCCCCTTGCACTGCTGGCGCTCGCCATCGGCGCCTTCGGTATCGGCACCACCGAATTCGTGACCTCCGGGCTGCTGCCGGAGATCGCGGCGGAGTTCGGCGTCTCCATCCCCACCGCCGGCTACCTGACCACCGGCTACGCGCTCGGCGTGGTCGTGGGCGCCCCGATCCTCGCGATCATCGGCAGCCGCGTGCCGCGGAAGCGGATGCTGATGGCCCTGATGGGGCTGTTCGTCGCGGGCAACGTGCTCTCCGCCGTCTCCCCCGTCTTCGCGCTGATGCTGGCCGGGCGGATCGTCGCCTCGCTCGCGCACGGCGCGTTCTTCGGCATCGGCGCGATCGTCGCCGCCGGGCTCGTCGCCCCGCAGAAGAAGGCGGGCGCGATCGCGATGATGTTCACGGGCCTGACCGTGGCCAATGTGGTCGGTGTGCCGCTGGGGACCGTGGTCGGCCAGAACGCGGGCTGGCGCCTGACCTTCTTCCTCATCGCCGGGCTCGGCGTGCTCGCGGTGCTCGGCATCGCCGCGCTCGTGCCCCGGCTGCCCGAGGAGCCGCGCGCCGAGCGGGCGCGCGTCAGCGGCGAACTCGCCGCCTTCCGCAACCCGCAGGTCCTGCTCGCCATGGGGATGACCGTGCTCGGCTTCGGCGGCGTCTTCACCATGAACACCTACCTCGCGCCGATGATGACCGACGTCACGGGCTTCGCGCCGTCGTCCGTGACCTGGCTGCTCGTGCTCTTCGGCATCGGCATGGTCATCGGCAACCTCGTCGGCGGGCGGTACGCGGACCGGGCGCTCATGCCCCTGCTGTACGTCTCGCTGAGCGCGCTCGCGATCGTCCTCGCGCTGATGCCGTTCGCCGCGCACAGCAAGGCCGCGGCCGCCGTCGCCGTCCCCCTGATCGGGGCCTTCGGCTTCGCGTCCGTGCCCCCGTTGCAGAAGCGCGTCCTCGACCAGACCTCCGACGCGCCGACGCTCGCCTCCGCCGTCAACATCGGCGCCTTCAACCTGGGCAACGCCATCGCCGCCTGGCTCGGCGGGCTCGTCATCGCGGCCGGCTTCGACTACGCGGCCCCCACCTGGGTCGGCGCCGCGATGGCCGCCTCCGCGGTCGCCCTGGCCGTGCTGTCCGCCGCCCTGGAGCGGCGCGCGGGCGGGGGCGGCGGCCGGATCGCGGCACGGTCCGCCACGGCTCCCGCCCCTCAGGAGCCCCAGACACCTCAGGCCATCACCGGAACACCGTACGCATCCCGCTAGGAGCACCACCTCATGACCGACACCACTTCCGCCTCCGTCCGCCCGCTCACCACGGACGAAGCGGACGCTCTCGTGACCGCCGCCCGCCGGGCCGCCGACGAGCAGGGCGTACGGATCGCCGTCACCGTCCTCGACGCGGGCGGCCACCTGCTGGCCTTCCGCCGGGACGACCGGGCCGTGCTGATCGCGGGGGAGACGAGCACGCGCAAGGCGTTCACCGCGGCGCAGCTGGACGCGCCCACCGCCGACCTGGTCGAGGCCGTGCGGCCGGAGGGGCTCTTCCACACGCTGCCGACCGCCCTGGACCGGCCGCTGCTCTTCATCGCGGGCGGGGTCCCTCTGCGCCGCGACGGCCGGCTGATCGGCGCGATCGGGGTCGGCGGCGGCGCGCCGGACCAGGACCACGCCATCGCGACCGCCGCGACCGCGGCACTGCCGGTCGCCTGACCGCCCGCGGGGGCCCCGGAGCCGGGCCCCCGCGCCCTTCCGGCCGGGTCCGCGTGAGATAGCCCTCCACAAAGGTTGCGCGATCACGCAACCTTTTCCCTCGTCCCATCCCTCCTTGAGTGAAGGAGAAGTGCGGTCGCCGTCGGAAAAGCGGGGCCGTCAGAGCCGAGGGAGACAGGATGAGCGCTGGTGGAAGGGCCACGGCCCGCACGGCGCGCAGCCGGAACGCGGAGTTGCTGCTGCTGGGCGGAGCGGTGCTGCTGACGCTGTTCGGCTATGCCTCGGTGGGGCTGGCCACGGCCGGTGAGCTGCCGGGCGAGCTGCTCGGCTACGCCTTCGGGCTGGTGGCCGCGGCCGCGCTCGCGCATTTCGCGGTGCGGCGCTTCGCCCCGCACGCCGACCCGCTGATCCTGCCGCTCGCCTTCGCGCTGAGCGGCCTGGGCCTGGTGCTGATCCACCGGCTCGACATCTCGTACGCCATTCGCTACCACTCCCCGCCGGCCGCCTCGAACCAGGTGATGTGGAGCGCCATCGGACTGGCCGTCCTGCTGGCCGTCCTGGTCTTCCTGAAGGATCACCGCCACCTCCAGCGCTACGCGTACGTCACCGTCTTCGCGGCCCTGGTGCTGCTGATGGCACCGGCCTTCTTCCCCGGTGACTCCTACGGCGCGAAGCGGTGGATCCGGCTCGGGGCGCTGTCTTTCCAGCCCGGTGAGTTCGTCAGGATCGCCATCGCGGTGTTCTTCGCCGGCTACCTCACCATGCACAAGGACGCGCTCGCGCTCGCCAGCAGGCGGGTGCTGGGCTTCTATCTGCCGCGCGGGCGGCAGTTCGGGCCGATCGCCGCGGTGTGGGTGCTGAGCCTGCTCGTGCTGATCTTCGAGCGGGACCTCGGCACGTCGCTGATCTTCTTCGGGCTGTTCGTCATCATGCTCTACGCCGCGACGGAACGGCCGAGCTGGGTGGTGTCGGGCCTGGGCATGTTCGCCGTCGGGGCGTTCGTCGTGGGCTCCATGGAGCCGCATGTGCACGGCCGCATCGTCGCCTGGCTGCACCCCATGGACTACTACCTTCCGCACCCGCCGACCGGTCTGACCTCCCCGCAGGCTGCGGAGGCGCTGTTCAGCTTCGGCAGCGGCGGCGTCCTCGGCACCGGCCTCGGACGCGGGCATTCCGATCTCATCGGCTTCGCCGGGCGCAGCGACTTCATCCTCACCACGGTCGGCGAGGAGCTCGGGCTCGCGGGCATGATGGCCGTGTTCCTGCTGTACGCGCTGCTGATCGAGCGCGGCCTGCGGACGGCGCTGGACGCCCGGGACTCCTTCGGCAAGCTCCTGGCGACCGGCCTCGCCGGCGCGCTGGCCCTCCAGGTCTTCGTGGTCGCCGGAGGCGTCACCGGGCTGCTGCCGCTGACCGGCAAGGCCCTGCCGTTCCTCGCCGCGGGAGGCTCCTCCCAGGTGGCCAACTGGGTGCTGATCGCGGTGCTGCTGAAGATCAGCGACTCTGCGCGCAAGCCACCGCCCGAGCCCGTCGGCGACCTCGACGAGCAGGCCACCCAGATGATCAGGCGCTGAGGCCGGGCGGGTGCGCCTACGCTCGGACACTGTGACCAGACTGCACGTTTTCGATATGGACGGGACCCTCATGCGCGGGTCCGCGGCGGCCGTCGAGATATCCCGGCAACTCGGCCTGGAGCGCGAGATCGCCGAGCTGGAGCGGGCCTTCGCCGCCCGTGAGCTGACCCCGCCCCGCTTCGCCGCCCTGGCGTGCGAGCTGTGGAGCGAACTCACCGAGGAACACGTCGCCGCCGCCTTCGAGGGCGCGCCCTGGATGGAGGGCATCCGGGAGGTATGGGCGGACATCCGCGCCCGGGGCGAGCGCTGCGCGGTGATCTCACTGTCCCCGAGCTTCTTCGTGGACCGCCTGCTGACCTGGGGCGCGGACGCGGCCCACGGCTCCCGCTGGCCCGCCGTCCCCTTCCGCGACCCCGTCGACCCGACGGCGATCCTCGACGCGGACGCCAAGGTGCGGATCGCCGACGAACTCTGCGCGCGCTACGGACTGGGCCGGGCGGACTGCGTGGCCTACGGGGACTCGATGTCGGACACCGAGCTCTTCGCCGCCGTGCCGGTGTCGGTGGCGGTCAACGCGGATCACCATGTGCGGGACGTGGCGGCGCACGCGTACACGGGCACGGACCTCAGGGCGGCCTACGAGCTGGTGCGCTGACCTGCCGCGGCCGACGCTCGCCTGTCTGTCGGCAGGGCTGACTCGCGGGGAACCGCCGGGGGCCCCAGCCGGGCCCGGGAGCGGGTCAGCCTAGCCTCAACCGCCGTGTGATTACCCGGAGTTCTCACTATTTCCCCGGAGTCCCCCAGGAAAGTGACATGCTGCGCGGACGGCACCTTCCGGCGCGGCCGGAAGGGGGAGGACCGACCGAGACATGTTCGAGGCGAGACGATGAGGGACGCTCCGACCACCACGACAGGCGACGGCGGCAGCGACGCCGGCCGGGGTGACCGGGGCTGGTTCACCACCCCCGGGCAGCGCGCGGACGGCAGCCCCCCGGGTGAGCACGACGGCCGCCCGGCCGACGACCCGCCGGGCGGCGCGCCGGAGCGTCCCGCCGTACGGGCCGCGAAGTGGGTGCCCGTGCGGGCGGTGGCCCCCGACCGCCCCGTGGACCGCCCCCCGGCGGACCCCGTACGCCGCCACTACGCGAATCCACCGGACGGCAGACCCGTGCGGCCTGGGCAGCGGCCGGAGCTGCGGCAGGAGCAGCGGTGGGAGCATCCGGCCGCGCCGCCCGAACACCCTGCTGCCCCACCTGAACGCCCGACGGGCCTCCCGCACCGCCCTGACGAGCGGCTTCCTCGTCAACCGGCCCCGGAACCACCGTGGTTCGCGTCAGGACCGCAGGGCGAGCACCAGCGCCCGGCCGACGGCCCGCCGGACCGCCCCACCCGTCCCGCTCCGCCTCCCGCTTCCGGGCAATCCCCGTCTCCCGACGCCCAGTTGATACGGCGGACGCTGGCCGGGATCGAGCCCGTCGCCGACAAGGCCACCTCGTACTTCTACGCATTGCTGTTCGTGCGCCACCCCGATCTGCGGGCCCTCTTCCCCGCCGCGATGGATCTCCAGCGTGACCGGCTGTTCAAGGCGCTGCTGACCGCCGCACGCCACGCCGACGACGCCCCCACGCTCACCGCCTACCTCTCCGGACTCGGGCGCGGACACCGCAAGTACGGCACGCAGCCCACGCATTACCCCGCCGTCGGCGAGTGCCTGATCGCCTCGCTCGCGCGCTACGCCGGGGACTCCTGGAACGAGGCGGCCGAGGCCGCCTGGGTGCGGATCTACACCGCGATCTCACAGATCATGATCGACGCGGCCGCCGAGGACGAGGCGTGCTCCCCCGCCTGGTGGCAGGCCGAGATCATCGGCCATGAACTGCGCACGCCGGACGTCGCCGTCGTGACCGTACGGCCCGATCAGCCCTATCCCTTCGTCGCCGGGCAGTACACCAGCCTGGAAACCCCCTGGTGGCCGCGCATATGGCGGCACTACTCCTTCTCCGCCGCGCCCCGCCAGGACGGGCTGCTCTCCTTCCACGTCAAGGCCGTTCCGGCCGGGTGGGTGTCCGGTGCGCTCGTCCATCGCGCCCGCCCGGGCGACGTCCTGCGGCTCGGTCCTCCCACCGGTTCCATGATTGTGGACCACACCACTGACAACGGCCTGTTGTGCCTGGGCGGCGGCACCGGCATCGCACCCATCAAGGCGCTGGTCGAGGACGTCGCGGAGCACGGCAGACGGCGTCCCGTCGAGGTCTTCTACGGCGCCCGCCACGACGGCGACCTCTATGACATCGACACCATGCTGCGGTTGCAGCGCTCACACCCCTGGCTGTCCGTCCGCCCGGTCGTCGCGGAGGGGCCGACCCGCGGGCTGGTCGGGCAACTGCCGCACATCGTCCGGCAGTACGGCCCGTGGAACGCCTACGACGCCTACCTCTCCGGCCCGCCGGGGATGATCCGCAGCGGCGTGGACACCCTCAGACGCATCGGCGTTCCCCCGGACCGGATCAGACACGACTCCTTCGGCGACCAAGGCGTGACGCCGGGCTGACGCGTCAGCCGAGGTCGTCCGCCAGGAGCGCCCGTACGCCCTCGATGTTCGCGTCGAGGTAGGCGCGCAGGGACGGCGGCACCAGCTCGACGGAGGCGATCCCGGCGCGGCTGAAGGGGATGCGCACCACCTCGTACGTCCCGCACGGCTCGTCCACCTCGGGGCCGTGGCGCAGCGAGTAGTCCATGGAGGCGAGGCGGCAGACGAAGAAGTGCTGCACTTTGACGCCGTGGGCCGCATGGTGAGTGGAGTGGGAGACCGTGTCGACGAAGGCGGGGACGATGTCGACGACCTTGGCGCCGAGCTCCTCGTCGACCTCGCGGTGGAGGGCGGCGACGACGGTGGAGTCCTCGGGCTCCATGCCGCCGCCGGGGGTGATCCAGTACGGGGCCTCGCCGGGCTTGGTCCGCTTGATGAGGATCATTTCGAGGTCGGAGTCGCCGGTGGATCCCGGTGCGGTGCTGTCGAGCAGGATGGCACGGGCGGTGCGCTTGACCACTGGACGTTCGGTCATAGGGGACATCTGCCGCGTGACCGCCCTGGTGAAACCCTTCCGTGCGGGCCTTTCTCACCAGGAGTCGGCAGCGCGCAGCAGCCACTCGTGTGCGCGGGCGAGGTGCGGGTGGGCCAGGCTGCCGGTGCGTACGACCAGGAAATAGGTGCGCAGCGGCGGGACGGGCGGGTCGAGCAGGGCCACGATCTCGCCGGTGTCGAGCGCGTCGGAGCACAGGTAGCGGGGCAGCACGCCGAGCCCGGCCCCCGCGGTGACGCAGGTGAGGACGGCGCGCAGGTCGGGGGCGATGACGCTGCCGTCGGTGACGGGCTTGGTGTCGAAGACGGCCGTCCAGTAGCGGGTCACGAGCGGCAGGCTCTCGTGGACCTCGACGACGGGCAGGTTCTCCAGGGCCGGGGCGCCCTTGTCGCGGAGGACGGCCGCGCCGCCGAGGCGGGCCGCCCAGCGCGGGGCGGCGACCAGCACGTGTTCCTCGTCGCAGAGCGGGGTGGCGGTGAGCAGGCGCCCGCGGGGGCGCGAGGTGGTGATCGCGAGCTCGTGGTGGCCTGCCGCGAGCCCCTCGAAGAGCTCGTCGGCGGTGCCGTGCGCGGCGCGGACCGCCAGGCCCTGGGTGATGAGCGGGGTGAGTGCGGGCAGGGCGCGCAGGGCGAGGAATTCGGGCGGGCCGGCGAGGTGCAGCGTGGTGGTGGCGGACGGGTCGTCCAGCCCGCCGGCCTCGGCGATCTCCAGGAGGGCGTCGACGTGGGGCGCGACCTTGTGGGCGAGTTCGTCGCCGATGCCGGTGGGGGTGACGCCGCGCGCCTGCCGGAGGAAGAGGGGGCGCCCCAGCTGCTTCTCCAGCGCGCGTATCTGGCTGGTGACGGCCGGCTGGGAGAGCCCGAGGAGCGCGGCGGCCCGCGTGAAGGACCCGGCCCGGTGCACGGTGACGAAGGTGCGTAAGAGGGTCAGATCCATGCTGTCTCCCCTGGGCCGGGACACCCGTCGGTACGGGAACTATAAATAAGTCGATAGGGATGTGTCGCCCGCGTGATTGGACACTGACGCAGAGTCAACTAGCCTTGGTCGCACGGCCCGTCGTGTGTTCTCCGGCCGGCTGTGACGGCTCAAGCCAAGAGGGGGGAGGCTTGAGCCGTCTCCCCTGTCCGCACATCCTGACCTGCCGGTTTGTAGTACGGGTAGGGCTTCCATATGTGCTCTGGGGAGAATCTGGGGAGAATGAGCACCGGGGGAGCGGCGGGCGGGGTGTAGCCCATCATCCGGTCGACCGCCGCGGCGCCCTTGTGGCCGGACTGCGGCATGAAGTGCGCGTAGTGCTCGAAGGTGATCGTAGCCGTCTCGTGGCCGAGCCACTGAGAGAGCGTGACGATGTCCTCGCCGCCCTGGAGCACGGTGGAGGCGTACGTGTGGCGGGTGATGTGGAAGCCGAACTTGCGGGGCATCTTGAAACTCCCGCGCCGGGCTCCCGGGGCAGACGGGGGGATCACGCCGGCCGTGACGAGGGCGGGTTTCCAGGTGCGGATGTTCCACGTGTTGAAGTTGTTCACACGGCCGTTGACCGTGGTCAGTACCAGCCGGTGGGTCTGCGTCTCCTCGGACGTCGACTTGCCCCACGGAAGTTCAACCGCGACCGGCGGGAACTCCGCGATGTGATCGATTACCCCTGCCTCGACCGACGGGGCCATGGGCACGATGCGGGTTTTCTCGCCCTTGGGGAGCTTGAAGAAGATCCGGTTATTGATCATCTGCACCTGTCGGCGCACATGGATCACGTGCCGTTCAAAGTCGAAGTCCTCCTCCGCGAGGCCGAACACCTCACCCTGCCGCAGACCGCACCCGGCGCCGAGCGCGACCGTCAGACGATGACGGCGGTTGATCGCCGCCAGGACCCGCTGGACGACCGCCGCCGCCCACGCTTCCCTCTTCTCCTTGATCTTCTTCGAGGGGAAGACCACTGACTTGGAGCGGGCGGGGTTCGTTCCGATGCGCTTGTCGTCCACCGCAACATCGAGGATGTTGCGCAGAGTTGAACAGATGCTGTGCGCGTAGGTGTTCGCCAGCTTGGCTACCTCGTCCAGCAGGACGATGAACCTTCGCACGGCTGCAGCATCGATGTTCAGCAGAGGGCGGTCACCGAGGAAGTCGTGGATGTGGTTGAGCTGATGGCCGATGTTCCGCTTGCTCTTCTCCGTGCCGCTTTTGCCTTGCAACCAGACGGAGTTGATGTATTCGGAGAGGGTGATCAGGCCGTCTCTGGGGTCGGCGAAGGTTCCGCGGCTCACGTCCGTCTGAGCGGCGGCCAGCCAGTCCTTCGCGTCTTGCTCGATCCCAAAGGAGGCGTCCGAGACGCCGGGTATGCCGGCGACTCGGTACCGCTTCCCCTTGCCGTAACGGCTGGTCCGTCGGCGCTTGCCGGTGACCGGGTCTTTCTTCTTGGTCAGCCAGCGGTCCTCGATGTATCCAGGCATTCAAGTTCCATCCTGCGTATGCGGAGGCGCACCCGGAGCATGTGTTCGGTGACGTTCAGCTCCTGGGCCGCTTCCTCGTAAGTGGTCGCCCAGTGCAGCGTCGACTGGAGGTCGACGGCCGGGATGAGCTTGCGGGCCGCAGCCTCGTCCGCGCGGTCTTCCTGACGGCGCGCCCAGACCCGTTCGGCGGCGCTGGTGCGGCGGCATTCGGTGTCGCCGAAGCGTGCGTGTTCGATCTCGTGAGCGAGTGCGCAGCGTTCTTCGGCGCGGGTGAGTCGGTCGGCGATCACGATCAGCCGGCGGGAGGGCACCCACCATGCCCAGGAGTCGCGCAGGGGCGCGTAACGGATGTGGAGGCCGAGTTCTTCGGCGCTGTCCCATGGCGAGTAGGCCGCACGGGCGGGCACACGGGCAGGGCGGCGTTGGGGCGGCACGAGTCCCTGCCGCGTGGTGGCGCCGATGCGGTCGAAGGCATGGGAAGTCATGCGTCCCCGTTTCAACACAGACAGAACGATCAGTGGATCTTGTCCGGAATGATCGTCCGTGCGCAAGTCAAAACGGTGCGTAACCTTCTAGCCCTGTGCTTGCTCCTCGTCGAAGCTCCGGACGATCTCGTCCACGACCGCCCGGTCCGACTCGGGTCCGCCGTCGCCGCCGGGCGAGTGGGCGACGGCCGCGAAGTGCTCCTGTGTCAGTCGGTCTTGGCGGGCCGAGACGGTGGCTGCCAGGAGGGCTTCGGCCGCTGCTTCGTATTGGGCCACGGCCGCTGGGGGTGCGCCGAGCTCTTCGCACACCTTGCTGAACTCCATCGCCCCCGTGAGCGCCCGGAGTGCTTGCCCGGCGTGTGCAGTGTCGACGCGCACGACCGGCTGAACTGCCGGAGGGGCCGGGCGGGTCTGGCCTTCCAGGATGGAGTCGACAGCGCCGGATTCCCATCCCAGGGCGGTTTCGATCAGGGCGAGGGTGTAGGGTCTGCGGCGCTTCGGGGCGGGGCCGGTCTCGGCGTTCTTCACGCTGCCCACGGATACGCCCGCGCGCTCGGCCAGTTCGGCCTGGCTCAGACCCTGACGTTCCCGCTCTCGCCGGATCGCGACGCCGAGCCGCTTCCAGTCGCGCGTTAGCTCGTTCAAGATCCTTGCCCGTTCGTTGGCTGGTTTGCCTCGCGGTCAAGTTACTTCCCCCCTTGTTCGTTGTGCAACGCGCTGAAACGCAATGAAACGCCCCGAGGTCATCAAAGTCAATCGATAGCCATTTATCGCTTGTTTCGTTGTCCTTCCTTGGCTAACTTTGCCGATGTGGGGGCGTGATCATGCGTTCCCTTTAACGAGGGGGTTTCTCGTGATCACTGGCGTCATATCGGATTCGTCTGCGCCCCGGGGGGACGCGCTTCCGCCTGCCGTGCTGTCCACCAAGCAGGCCGCCGCATATCTGGGCCTGGCTGTCCCGACTCTCCGGACCTGGAGGCATCGCCGCATCGGGCCCGCGTCATTCCGTATGGGCGGGCACGTGGTCTACCGGCTGCGCGAACTGGACTCGTACCTGGACGCGTGCGAAGCGGCCGACTCCCGTTCCAACCCGGAGCTGAACCCCCTCAACAGGGTTCCCCGGCCGAAGCGCGACCGGTCCGGACGCCGCATCAATGAGCGGTGCGCGGCATGAGCGCATGGATTGCCGTGGGGTTCCTGCTGGTGGTCGGCGCGGCGGCGGCGTGGCTGGTCCACACCGACGGTGTACCCGGCAGCCGCCGGCGCGGCCGTCACCGTGGCGGTGATTCCCGGTGAACGCACCCGAGATCCCCGCCGCCCGCTTGCTGGGCGTGTTCACCCCGGGCACCCTGGAGTGGGAGCACGTCCGGTCGGGCCTGGTCATCACTGCCACCGACGCGGTCGCGGTCGTAGGGCTCTCGCCCTGGCGCTCGCCGTTCTCTCTGTGGCACCGCAAGGCAGGCACAACCCCGCCCGAGACCGCCGCGCCGACAGCGGCCATGGCGTGGGGTACCCGCCTGGAACCCGTGATCGCTGACGCGTTCGCGGAGGCGCACCCGGACCTCGTGGTCCACGCGACGGGTACGTGGGCGCACCGTGGGCGGGAGTGGCAGCGTGCTACCCCGGACCGGATCGTCACCCCCGCCGACGGGGGGCCGGTGTCGCTGCTGGAGATCAAGACCAGCCGCAGTGCAGAGGGCTTTGGCGAACCGGGGACGGATGAGGTCCCGGCGCACTACAGGTGCCAGGTGCTGTGGCAGCTGGACACGTTGGGTCTTGGCTCGGCGACGCTGGCGGTCCTCGTGGCCGGGCAGGAGTACCGGGAGTACGTCATTGCGTATGACGGGGCGGAGGCGGCGTTGCTCCGGGACCAGGCCGCGGAGTTCCTCCGGAGCCTGGCCAGCGGTGAGCCGCCGCCGCTCGACGGGCACGTGGCCACCTACCGCACCGTGCAGGGGCTCCCTGACGGGGTGGAGGACGTGGTGGCGGACATCGACCCTGGGATTGCCGAGTCGTACCGGGCCGCGGTCCTGGACGTCCAGCGGGCGGAGGAGCGGAAAGTGGCGCACGCTGCCGCGGTCCTGGCCGCCATGGGTACGGCCCGCCGTTGCGCGGCGGCCGGCCGGACGGTCGCCACGCGCAGCGTGCGGCCGGACGGCACCACCCGCTCGCTCATCCCCAACCGCACCTACATGAAGGCAGAGGACGCCGCATGACCTCCCTTGTCCGCACCATGCCCGGCCGCCGCTCGGGCGGTGCGGCCGCGCGGATGGCCGTCCGCGTGGCCCAGGTTCGTGCCGAGCGGCGCACCAACAGCCTCCTGGAGCGCATCCGTTCGGCGGCCGGTGCCGATCAGCTCGCCCTGGTCCAGGCGCTCATCCTCGACTACGCCCAGGTGCGGGTCGAGTTCTCCGCGAACGACTTCCGCGACCAGCTTCCCGACCTGCCTCACGGGGT
The DNA here is from genome assembly GCF_042895325.1 of Streptomyces sp. NPDC001407. Taxonomy (NCBI): domain Bacteria; kingdom Bacillati; phylum Actinomycetota; class Actinomycetes; order Kitasatosporales; family Streptomycetaceae; genus Streptomyces; species Streptomyces sp. NPDC001407. The sequence continues at coordinate 109,952 of NZ_JBIAWF010000010.1, read as the reverse complement.
GCTCGGCGCGGCGGTGCGTGGCCTCGCCGCCTCCCGCTCGATCACCAACACCGGCCGGACCGTGCCGTCCACGTCGCCGGACACGCACGGGCACCGCATCGCCGTCTACCGCCTCCCCGACGAGGCGGAGGAGGCGGAGGCCGCCGCGTAAGCGCGCCCACCAGCCGGCCCGGTCCACCGGGCCGGCGCAGTCATCGTCACCAGGGGAGGGAAAGATCATGTGGGCGAAGCTGGACGACGGGTTCCACTCGCATCCGAAGATCGTCAGGGCGGGCAACGCGGCCGCCGGACTGCTGGCGCGGGTGATCTCGTATGCGGGACAGCACCTGACGGACGGCGTCGTACCGGGTGCGGTCGTGCGGGAGTACGGGACCGCGCCGCAGATACGCAAATTGGCCGCTGTCGGGCTGCTGCACGCCCCCGGGCATGAGTGCGCACGCTGCCCTCAGCCGGATGCCGGGGACTTCCTTGTCCACGACTTCCTCGCCTCCAACCCCTCCCGGGCCCGGATCGACGCCGACCGCGAGCGCGCCGCCGGCCGCCAGCGGGACGCACGGGCCGCCCGGAACGGTGCCGATCCGGCCTCGAATCGCCGCCGTTCCGCCCCCGTTCCGGATCCGGAACGTCCCCGGAACGACGGCGATTCGCCCCCGCGTTTCCCGGACGAACCGCAGGTCAGGGGCGGTCGTCACGCCGCACGCCTCGCGGGCGCGCACGTTGACCCGACCCGACCCGACCCGAGTTCTCTCCCTGACGGGAGAGAACCTTCCCCCTTCCACCCCCCGCAGCGCACCGCACCGATCACAACAGCGCCAACAGGAACGGGGGTGCCTGAGTTCGCCCGGACGCTGGCCGACATGCTCACCGCCGCTGGCTGTGTTGTCGGCTGGCGGACCGACAGCGGCGACCGCGACGCCCTCCGGCGGCACCTGGAGCGGGTGCCCGCGGCACGGCTTGTCGACGCCGCTTGCCGCGCCTGGAACCCCAGCGACCCGCCGCGCACCGTCCGCTACCTGATCAAGGTGTGGGACGCCCTGCCCGACATCCCCGCCGACGCCCCCGCCGCACCCGCGCCCGTTCGCGCCGCCGACCACCAGCAGCGGTCGACGGACGACATGTTCGCCCGCGCCCTGGAGCGCGCCCGCTCCCGCTCGGCCGCCGAGAACCCCGCCGACCACGACACACAGAAAGCGCTGATCGCGTGACCCCCGAAGAGACCGTTGCCCTGACCCGCTACGTCCGCGCGATCTGCCCGCAGCAGCGATTCGACGAGTACACCCCCGACGCGTGGCACGACGTCCTCGCCCCCTACAGCCTCACCGACGCCCGCGCCGCCGTCGTCGCCCTCGTGGACTCCGGCAAAGCCTTCGTGGCCGTCGGCGAGATCACCGCCAAGGTGCGCCAGATGCGGGCCGGCCGGTCCCGCCACATCCACGGCCCCGGCCAGTCCCCGGAGATCCCCGACGCCGACCCCGACGACGTCGCCGCCTACCTCGCCGCCGTCCGCGCCCAGCGCATCCGCGCCGCCGACCCCACCACCCGACGCCGCCCCCTTGCCGAGCTCCTCGCCTCCACCGGCCGCCACGTTCCGAAGGAACCCCGCTGATGGCCACCACCACGATCTCGACCACCACACGCAACCCGCCGACCTCGCCCTACGCCCCACCCAGGCCGCCAGCGGCCACAACGGGCCCTCTCGCGGCACAGCCCGCCCGCCGGGGCTTTCCGGCTGGCAGATGCCCGCAAGCGCCCCGCACAGGGCCGTGCAGCCGTTCGATGCCCCGGGCCCGCTTCCGCCCGCCGACCACTTCGGAAAGCCACGTGCTCCCTATCCAGATCACGCCCCCGCCCTACGTCCCGCGGACCGAGGACTACCGCCTTCCCTGCACGGCCGCCCCCGACCTCTTCTTTCCGCCCGACGGGCAGGAGCAGCCGGACGAGCACGCTTATCGCGTCGAAGCGGCCAAACACCTCTGCTCCGGCTGCGTCATGCGCACCGAATGCGCCGCGTGGGCCCGCGACCACCGCGAACCGGGCATCTGGGGCGGGCGCACCGAGGCGGAGCAGGACTACCGCCCCACCTCCCGTCGGCTCGCCTCCCGCCGGGCGACGTCCACGGAAGGCTCCGCAGCATGATCCGGGACACCGCGGACACCATCACCGACGACCGACTTGACGACCTTTACGAACGGCTCGCCACCGCAGCCCACATTGTCGACACGCTCCTGTGCACTCCGCGTCGGCAAGGGGAGATTGCCGCCGCCCTCCAGGCCCTGTGCGTCGGCGACATCACCCCCGAACACGCCGTAGCCCAGGCCGCAGGCTGACCACCGCCCCGCCGACACGAAAGCGCACCATGACCAGCACAGACCGCCCCGCGTGCACCGTCTGCCACCGCGTCCTGTGGGCCGACGAATGGCACCGGTACGCGTGCCGCCCCTGCGAACGGCGCATCACCGACCAACTCGACCAGCTCCCGGACCTCATACGTGATCTTCACGGGCTGCTGGCCCCGGGTTCCGGCCGCGCACCCTACGGGCTCCGCGTCAGCGCCAGCACCGAGCCGCCGGCACCCCTCCGCCTCGACGTCCTCGACCGCATCACCGCCGCCACGGCCGCCCTCGACAGCTGGCTAGCCGACTGGCACGACCACCTCCAATGGACGGCGCCCACCTACCGCTCCGACCCGCTCACCGAGGCCGCCACTGCCCTCCGCGCGAACGTGCCCTGGGCCGTCGAACACCACCCCGCCGTCGATGATTTCGCGCGGGAGATCGGCGAGGTGCACAGCGATGCCACCGGACTCCTCGACCCCGCCACCCGCGCCCGGCGCATCGGGCACTGCCCCGCGCCCTCGCCCGACGACGCCACCCAGGCATGCGGCGCCGTCCTGCGCTACACCCCGGGCGCGGCCACCGTCACCTGCCGGTGGTGCCGGACCACCTGGGACGCCCTGGACCTGGGCGCAGCCCTGGCCCTGGCCGTCTGAGCAGCAGGGGTCTTTGGGGTTTTCCCCGGACCGTGTCACACTCGATTGCAGCACCCCCCGTATGTCCGCATACCGGGGTGAACAGACCCGAAAGCCCCACCGGCCCCTCCCCCCTGGCCGGTGGGGCTTTCGCCGTACCTGGGCGGGAGGCAGACGCACGTGTCCCCAACTCCCTTTATCTGCGACACCGTCGCCGCCGCCCATTACGTCCGCGTGACCCCGGCCGCTGTCCGCCAGTGGATACGCCGAGGTCACGTCCAGCGGACCGGATACGACCGCGCCGGCCGCGCCCTGGTCGACCTGCGCGAGGTCCGCGCCTACCTCACCAGGCGCGGCACACCCGAGTGAACATCCGCCCGTGGAAGGCCCTTTGCGGCCGTCGGGTCCCGCAGCTCACGACGGAGTGAGCGCCCGCGCCTCCAGGCGGGCAAGCCGGTTCGACTCCGGCCGGGACCACCGGGGGCTGCACCGCCCATCAGTAACCGGCCCCCGCCCTCGCGGGGGTGAGCCGAACGGGGTCGCAAGATCGTGCAGCCCCTCCTACTCCAACAGCTTCCGTGTGTGGTGTGCGGCAAGCACTCCGGCCCCAGTAGCTCACCCCGGCGGGGGTGACCGAACCGGCTGGCAGAGAGGGTTCGAACCCCTCCGCACGGACCCCCCGACCGGCCCACGCAGGCGGCGACGGGGGATTGACCACCCCGGCACCAGTGACGGTGCCCCGACGCGGGTGGGGCAGCCCGTACCAATGGCGCAGGGTGGCAACTGAGCCAGGCCACCGGCTAGTCAGCCCCGACCGCATAGACGATTCCCAGCCGTTCCAGCGGCAAGGGATCGGGGATGTACTCACTTGGCCGCACGGTTAACGAACTCACTTGCAGGGTCTCAGGATTGATGTACAAGGCGGCCCATACGCCAGTGCGCCGTGGAGCATCCAACTCCGTAGGTAGATCGAACTTGCCCTCAAGCGTGACGAAGTAGCACGGATGGTCACCGGCCGTCACGCCGGGATGAAGCAGTTCGGTAGCAGCCTTGTGCGTCGTGTACACCACCCGTACATTTTTCGGACGCTCCTCGCCACATACGCGCGACCACGCCCTTACGGCATCGCACACGCCTTCCAGCTGTTCGCGCCTTATCTCCCTGTCATCCATGTCTGCGAGCGTAGCCAGGACACGCGCACCGTGTAAGAGATGAAAGCTGCCCCTTCGGGCCGGGCCGTCACTTTGCAGCCCTCCCACGCGTGTACTCGTTCGGGCTCGCTCTGGAGCGGGACGTTGCGCTCAGAGGTCCGCGCACCACTCGCATACCAGTGAGGGAAGCGGGTGGGCGCGGACACTCCGGCCTGATTCACGAAGCCGCACAAGCCGCTAGCACCAGGCTGCCTTGCCCACTTCCAAGATCGCAGGGTGCTGGAAGGCTTCGGGGATGTCGGTGACCCACGCCTGGTCGGCAGGCGGGACGCACATCGGACTGTCGGACTTGTCGATGTTCCTGTGAAGCCACACACGCCGGTTACAGTTGCTGGCTATGGAGGCTATGGGCCAGTTGGGGAAATTCCACTCGTGGGCCACACAGGGGTAAGTGCCAATATTGTCGTGGGTGCGGTTGTAAATCGATAAGTTATATTCCTCCGATGCGCCCGGCTTCCCCTGCGCGTTGGCCGCTTGGCCAGTGGCCGCCTGGGACGGCACTGCGAGCGCTATCGAGGCAACCGCCAGCGCCAGAGACGCTCGAAGCGCCTTCTTCGACCGCAACATGATCTTCCTCCTGATCGTTTACGGGGGGCGCAGATGTGCCTGCGCAATTACCCACCCACGGATCATGCGTGAGCGGGAGTTAGCTAATCATCGAACTCCCGTTCGCGGCACAGGATTTCAAGCCATGACCCACATGAGGGCCTGATGCTCGGTCGGGTGCTTTACGCGGTTATTCCCAAGTGACAGATGATGCTGCCGAGGTGATCGTTACGGCTTGGACGACAAGCGACCGACAGGCCCGCTTGCCCGGCGACTGGGTAATCATCCGGCAACGTATCTTGGCCCGTGATCCGGTGTGCCGCCTCTGTGGCGTGCGCCGGTCGACGCAGGTCGACCACATCCAGGCCATGACCGACGACCACCGCGACCGGGCTCTACAGGGCGTCTGCGGCCCGTGCCACGCTCAGAAGAGCGCAGCCGAGGGAGCCGCCGGCCGTGCCCTCCGGCCCGGCCGGCGCCGCCCTGACGACCCCCACCCTGGCCGCCTTGATCACCTTCTGTAACGGTCCTGGTTGGCCCTGGTCGGCCGGCCCCCTGGGGGGTGTCCCCCTCCCCGGTTCTCTCCCCGGGCGATGGGCAATGCACTCCCGGTTCTGTACGGGTTTCCAGGTCGCGAACTCGCCTTGACCAGTGGAGGAGGGAGGCTCCCGTGGGTACCCGCGGCCCCGTGCCGAAGCGTTCTTCGGAACGCCGACGGCGCAACATTCCCGACGGTCCCGACGTGGTGAACGCTCCCTCCGCCGACGGCACCGCGCCGTGGCCGGAGCCCGAGGGCACGTGGCACCCGATCGCCCGGGACTGGTACTCGTCGCTTGCCCTGTCGGGTCAGTCGCAGTTCTACGAGCCCTCGGACGTGGCAACCGCCCGGTACGTCGCCGAGGCCATGTCCCGGAATCTCGACGCCGGTGCCCGCTTCTCCGCCCAGCTCTTCGCCGCCGTCAACAGCGCTATGACGGAGCTGCTGACCACTGAGGGCGCCCGCCGCCGTGTGCGGATCGAACTGGAGCGGGCCCCTGCCGAGGCGGAGACGCCGGCGGGGGTGACCGCCATCGCGGACTACCGGGCAGCGCTCGGCTCCTGACTCGCGCATGGGCGGGGGTGACGACCCCTGCCCCCCTCCGCTCCGGCCCCCGACGAGGACTCACCGCCCGACGTCATCGAACCGGTGGCCATCGGCCCGACCTGGCGCCGTGGCACCGACGGACGGTTCGTCCTCCCGGAGTTCTCGTTGGGCTGGCACGTCCTGTCATGGACTGCGCAGTACCTCCAGCACTCCACCGACCGCCCCTGGCGCTACACCCCCGAACAGGCCCGGTTCACCCTCTGGTACTACGCAATCGACCCGGTCACCGGGCGGTTCCTGTACCGGGATGCGGTCTTCCAGCGGCTCAAGGGCCACGGCAAAGACCCGCTCGGCGCGACGTACGCGGCAGTTGAGTTCGTAGGCCCCTGCCGACCGTCCGGCCAAGTCGCCGGTCCTGGGCATCCCTCGGGGGTTCCGGAGGGGCAGCCGTTGGGGCAGCCGCACCCTGAGCCGTGGGTTCAACTGGCCGCCGTCAACCAGTCGCAGACCAGGAACACCATGGTCCTCTTCCCGGGACTCTTCACTTCCCGGGCGATGGAGGAGTACGGCATCGACCTGGGCAAGGAGGTCATTTACGCCCACCGGGGCCGTGCCCGGATCGAGGCCGTTACCTCCTCGCCGCGCGCTTTGGAGGGCTCCAGGGCATCCTGGAGCTTGATCAACGAACCGCATCACTGGCTCGCCAACAACTCGGGCCATGCCATGGCAGCCGTCATCGAGCGCAACGCCACCAAGTCGGCCGACGGCAGCGCGAGAACGCTCGCGATCACCAACGCCTACGAACCGGGCGAGGACAGCGTCGCGGAGCGTACCCGGGAGGCGTGGGAGGCCGCGCAGGCCGGCCGCGCCGTCGACACCGGACTCCTCTACGACTCCCTCGAAGCACCGCCCGACGCGAAGCTGAACGCCGCGTGGGCGCCCGCAGTCATCCGGGCCGTGCGCGGGGATGCGACATGGCTGGACATCGATCGCATCGTGGCCTCCATTCTCGACGTGAGGAACCCCGCGTCCCGCTCCCGGCGGTTCTGGTACAACCAGATCACCGCGGCCGAGGACGCGTGGATGGCGCCCTATGAATGGGATGCCTGCGCCCGCCCCGACCTCTCCCTTTCCGACGGGGACGAGATCGTCATGTTCTTCGACGGCTCGAAATCCCACGACGCCACCGGCCTCGTTCTGTGCCGCGTCTCCGACGGGCACGTGAGCACCGCGGGGGTGTGGCAGCGCCCGCCGCAGGTGGAGGTGTGGAACGTTCCGCGGGAGGACGTCGACGCCACCGTGGACCGCGTGTTCGCCACCTACCGGGTGCTGGCGTTCTTCGCCGACCCCGGTACCGGTGAGGACGAGGACGGCGGCCGCTACTGGGCGCACTACATCGATGGATGGGCCGAGCGCTACGGCGCCCGTCTCCTCGTCCACGCCACCATCACCGGCACGCGCCGCCATGCGGTCGAGTGGGACATGGGCGACCGCCGCCGTCAGGAGGAATTCACCCACGCGGTGATGCGCGCCCGCGTGGACATCCTGGAACGCCAGATCACCCACGACGGCCACCGGATCATGCGCACACACGTCGGCAACGCGCGACGGCGCGTGAACCAGTGGGGCGTCACCATCGGCAAGGAACACCGCGAATCACCCCGGAAGGTGGACCTGGCGGTGTGCATGGTCGGCGCGCGGATGCTGCGCCGCCTCGTCATCAACAGCAGCAAGTACGGCAAGCGCCCCCGGGCGCGCGGCAAGGGACGCGTGATCGTCCTCGGATAGATGGAGGAGAACACGCACGTTGTCCACCCCTGCCCTGCCCACCCTCACCCTCTCGGACGCGGAAGCCGGCGCGCTGTCCCTGCTGTCCGGGACGGCAACCGAGGACATGTGGCGTCTACGGACGCTGGATGACTACTACGCCGGGCTCTCCCGCACCGCGAACCTCGGGATTGCCATACCGCCCCAGCTCCAGGCCATCCGGACCGCAACAGGGTGGCCGCGCATCGTCGTGGACGCCCTGGACGAGCGGCTTGACGTCGACAGCCTCCGGTGCCCCGACGACCCCGCGGCCGAACAGGATCTCTCCTACATCTGGCAGGCCAACGACCTCGCCGACGAGTCGCAGTTGGCGCATCATGACGCGCTGGTCTACGGCCGGTCGTACCTGGCGGTCGGCGTCGACGAGTACGGCGGCCCTCTGGTGTCGGTCGAGTCGCCGCAGCACATGAGCGTGGACTACGACGTCCGCACACGCACGATCCGTTCCGCACTGCGTCTGATCACCGCCGGTTCGCAGCGCTCCGCCACCCTCTACCTCCCCGACCAGACCATCTACCTGGCAGGCTCGGGGAACGGCTGGACGGTGACCGACCGGCAGCCCCACAGCCTCGGCGTGGTGCCGGTGGTGCGGCTGGCAAACCGGCAACGGGTCGCCGACCGGCGCGGCTCCTCGGAGATCACCGAGGAGGTACGCGCCCTCACCGACGCCGCGTGCCGGACACTCCTCGGCCAAGAGGTCGCCCGCGAATTTTTCGCCGCACCACAGCGGTACATCCTCGGCGCCTCGGAGTCCTCGTTCCAGGGGCCCGACGGCGCCCAGCGGAGCGCGTGGGAGACCTACATCGGCCGCTACCTCGCGCTGGAGCGCGACGAGGACGGCAACACCCCCGAGGTCGGGCAGTTCCCCGCCTACGACCCGGCCGTCTACGACCGGATCGTGAACACCTACGCCCGCCTCGTCGCCGGCGTGACCGCGCTGCCCGCCCACATGCTCGGCTACACCACCGACAACCCCGCCTCCGCCGAGGCGATCCGCAGCGCGGAAGCCCGGCTGATCAAGAAGGCGGAGCGGCGTCAGCGGTCGTTCTCCGGTCCGTGGTCGCGCGCTATGCGGCTCGCCCTGAAGCTGACGGGCGTCACCGGGCCGGTGCCGGTGGTCGATGTCCAGTGGCGGGACGCCTCCACCCCGACGGTTGCCGCCCAGGCCGACGCCACCACGAAACTGGTCTCCGCCGGGGTGCTGCCCGCAGCCTCGGAGGTGACGTTGGAGCGGGCCGGTATCGACCGCGCCCAGCGCGAACGCATCGCCGCCGAACGCCTCCGCACCGCAGGCCGTGACGTCCTCGACAGCCTCGCCACCACCTTCGGCGCGGCCCCGGAGGACGTCGTCGGCCGGGATGCGGCGTGACGTCCTTGCGGGCGCTGGCCCTGGTCCACCGGCGCCGCCAAGCCGCGCTGCTCCGGCTGATGAACGCCGAGTTCGAGACCGGGTGGCGCCGGTACGAAGCGGCCCCCGCCGGACCCGGGACCGAACAGGCGTGGACGGCCGTCGTCGCGGGCCTGGTCCGTAAGTACGGGTCGGCGTCGGCGTCGCTGGCCGCGGACTACTACGACCAGGCCCGCCGCACCGCCGGCCACCACACTCCTTTCACCGTCCCCGTGGCCGAGCCCCCGCCCCTGGACCAGATCGCCGCCTCCCGCCGCTGGTCGGCCAACCAGGCCCGCAAGGCAGCCGACCGCGCCGCCGCCAAAGCCCTCGCCGACGGCGGGACCGAGGCCGACGCCCAACAGGCCCGCGACGAACCGGCACTTCGGCGGCAGGCCCGGGGCCGGGAAGCAGCCTCCGCGCAACGCCTTGCCGCTCTTCCCGGCCGCCGGACCATCGAACGCGCCGCCCGCAAAGACCCAGCCGCCCTCGGATGGGCCCGCGTCACCGAAGGACCGTGCTGTTCCTTCTGCGCGGTCCTGATCATCCGCGGACCTGTCTACGCCGACCAGCACACCGCCGAGACCACAACCGGCGGCGACCCGTACCACGACCGGTGCGACTGCCACGCCGAACCCGTCTTCAAGGGCCAGACGTGGGAGCCGACACCCGAGGCCGCCGAGTGGGAAACGCTCTACAACACCGCCACGCGCGGCGCTTACGGTGGTGACGCCCTCAATGCCTTCCGCGGGACATTTGACGCGAAGTTCCGCCGGGGGCGAGCGCGAGGTTAGGTGATGTGATCAATCGCTGACGCCGCCGCGTTCGGCGGGTTGCAGTTCCCAGCGTTCGCCGCGTCGACGGCGTATGTATGGGCCGTCGCGACAACGTCATTCATCTGGTCGATACCGCTGTTGGCCGTGCGGACGGCTTGCGAGATCGCTTTACGGGCATCGGCAATGGCCTGCGACACCGCGCCGGGGGCTGGAGCGTCGGCAGTCCCGGAGAAGCCGGGATCGCCTTGCTGGACTGCTTGTAGGTCGCTCGCAAGTGTGGAGATGCTACTTCGGGCCGAGGCCAGATCATCCTTCGTGGAGTTCAGGTCTCCGCTGAGTCCGTTAGCGTCGCCCTCAACACCGTTGGCATCACCCTCGACGCTATTTGCGTCGCTGCACATGGTGTTGTTGTCGGTGCCGTTGTGCGCCTCGGTGATTGCCTTCTTTTCGTCGGCGTGCTCGCTGCTCAGGTCGTAGGTGGCAGTGCCAAGGTCGCTGTTGAGGCTGGACAAGTCACCCTTGAACCTGGACTTCTGCTGCCCTAGAGCCTGGTAGTCGGATGTCAGCTTACTTATCGCCTTGGCTTGATCGCTCACGTTCTGGGCCCGGGCGTCGGTGTGCTGCATCGTGGAATTGAGTGTTGCCAGCGCCCCGTTGTAATCGCTCGGGGTCGCTCGCCGGTATGCAATCGGGCGGATGCTGCCATCAGGTTGGGCGACGTTCAACGTCAGGCTGGCACCGGACAGGACACCGTGATCAGTGTGCAGGCCGATATCGATCGTCACTGAGGTGCCGCTGATCTGGCCGTAGCACGAAGTGGTGCCGGTCTTGACAGACGAGTCTGGTGGAGCACCCGTCACGGTGGCTGAATTTTCGGTGCCCTTCAGGCTCCCTGTTGAGTCGGCCTGCCATTGCAGATACGTGACGCTCGTCGGGTCGACGGCGAGATAGCCAACTACTCCTGGCACGTCAGCGGGTTCCGAGCCGCCAGGCACGGGACTGCTTAACAGAGCCGTCCCTCCAGGATGGTCGGGGGTGGCTCCCGAGGTTTTGATATGCGATGTGCCGCTGCAAGCGGTAACTCCCATAAGGGTGATGATGAGGAGCGTAGGAAGTGCCCACCCAAACCGCCCCGCACACCCGTTCGGACAATTCAATTCGTGTATCCCTCACGTGAATTGGCAGTGCGAGCGGGCCCCACCTTCTGATCGAACGGGCCCCGATGCGCCAGGCCGGTTCTGCCGCCGAGGGCACCCACTGTGATAGCCCGCTCAAGTACGGATCATGTCGACATGCCTGGAGCTCACGAAGGCAAACGCAAAAGCCGTGACGCAATGGTGACGCGGGACCGATCCTGTGCCCATCTCTCCGATTCAGACCCACCCCAGCCCCGTCGCGCGTGATGGCGGGGCTTTCTCTTGCCCGGAGGCCCCATGAGTCATCCCGACCCCACCTTCGCACCGGACGGCACTGCCCCGCAGGACGATAGACCGCGCTCGTGGGAGGACCCCGCCGCCGCCCGTGCGGAGATCGAACGACTCGCCGCCGAGCTGGCCGGCCACGCCGCGCGCGTCGCCGAGCTGGAGCCCGCCGCCGCCGAGCTGCACCAGCTCCAGGAAGCGGGCAAGACCGAGGCCCAGCGGCTCACCGAGCGCGCGGAGGCCGCCGAGCGGCAGGCCGATCAGACCCGCGCCGAACTGGTCCGCGCCCAGGTCGCGCACTCGCGTGGCCTCACCGAGCGGCAGGCCGCCCGCCTCGTCGGCACCACCCGGGAGGAGTTGGAGGCCGACGCCGACGAACTACTCGTTGACATCGCCCCCGCCGCCGGCCGCCGCCTGATGCAGCCCGACCCCACCCAGGGCTCATCCGGCCAGCACACCGCCGCCGACCCCGCCGCCCTGTTCACCGGGATTCTCCACAACACCCTCCACCGCTAAGGAACTTGCGCTATCTCCACCGTCACCCCGATACAGACCCGCGGCGTCCCCTCGACACTGCTTCCGCCGGAGATCACCGGCCCGATTTTCGACCAGGCCGTGGAGTCCTCGGCGGTTATGCAGCTCGCGCGCCGCGTCCCGCTCTCCCTTACCGCCGGAACCGCCATCCCCGTATCCGGTGATGTTCCGCTGGCCGACTGGGTTGATGAGGCGGGCACCAAGCCGCTCGGTTCCAGTTCGCTTTCCGTGCGGACGATGCGCGGCAAGAAGGTCGCCGTCCTGGTCCCGGTCTCCGCCGAGGTCGCCATGACGAACCCGGCCGGCCTCTTCGCGCAGCTCCAGCGCGACCTTCCCACCGCCCTCGGCCGCGCCTTCGACTACGCCGCGATCCACGGCAAGACCATGACCGGCGGGAAGGGCCCTTTCGCGGACTACCTGGCGGCTACCCCCAACACGGTGGCGCTCGGCACCACCGCGCAGTCCAAAGGCGGCCTCTACGCCGACGTGGTCACCGGCCTGAAGTCCGTTGCCGAATCGGGCTACGACACCACCGGGTTCGTGGCCGACCCGCTCCTGAAGCCCGAACTGCTGCTGTCCACGGACACCACCGGGCGCCCGATCTTCGTACCCGACCCGGCCGGGCAGGGCACCGTCACCCGCGGCAGCCTGATCGGCTACCCCATCGCCTACAACCGCGGCATCGGCGGCAAACTCAACCGCCAGTCCACCACCACGGACACCGGCCTGCGAGCCGTCGCCGGTGACTTCGACCAGGCCGTCTACGGCGTCGGCATGGACATCACCATCAAGACCACCGACGTCGGCACCTACGTCGACGCGGACGGCCACATCCACTCGGCGTTCCAGGAAAACCTGATCCTGATGCTGTGCGAGGCGCACTACGGGTTCGCGGTCGGCGACACGTCCGCGTTCGTGACGTACACCGCACCGCCCGTCGCCCCCAGGAAGACGCCGCCGACACAGGACAAGTTCGCCCTGGCCGCGTAACCACCGCCCGCCCCCGTCCTCTGGGCATCGAGCAACCGGGGGTGAGGGATGGCGCCCCTGGTGTCGGCGCAACAGCTCGCCGACTTCCTCGGCCAGGACGTCCAGGAAGAGCGTGCGGCGCTGATCATCGCCCAGGCCGAGTCTCTGTGCCGGGCTGTGGTCAGCCCGCTCCCCGATGGCGCCGGCGCCGTCGTGCTGTCCGTGGCCGCCCGCGCCTACGCCAACCCCCAAGGGATCGTGGCGGAGACGGTCGGCCCGTACAGCGTCCAGCGCCCGCAGTCGCAGGCCGGCCTGTACATGACCCGCGACGAACGCCGTTCACTGAAACTGATGGCAGGCCGCGGCGGCGCGTTCACCGTCGACCCCACACCACCGGGCGCGGGGGCACCGCCGCCCCGTCCGCCGTCGTGGGATCTGCCGTGGTGGTACGGACAATGACCGCCGCGCCGATCCCCATGTTCGGCGAGACGGTCACCGTCCTGCGCCCCGGCCCGCCCGTGCGGGACGTCTACGGCAATGACGTGGACGGCCCCGAGGTCGAGCACCCGGTGCCCGGGTGCACGGTCGCCCCGGGGAGTTCCGGCGCCGGAGCAGGGCCCGGCGGGGAAATCCTGGGTGACCGGGACACCGTCACCGTACATCTGGTGATCTACGCCCCGCCGACCGCCGACGTCCGCCCCACCGACCGCCTCCGCGTCCGCGGCCTGGCCTACACCGTCCACGGCCCCGTGGAGCTCTACCGCTCACCGCTCACCGGCACCACCGCCGGCGTGCAGATCACCGCCCGCCGCGTCACCGGATGACCCCGGTCCTCCACCTGTAGAGAGAGGAGGCATGTGGTCGTGCCGCCGAAGGTGAAAATCAACCGGGCCGGAGTCCGCCAACTGCTCAACTCTTCGATGCTCGCCGCCCATCTGCTCACGCGGGCCGAGGAGATCAAGACGATTGCCGAGGCCACCGCTCCTGTGAACACCGGCGCCTACAAGACGTCGTTCGAGGCGTGGGCGCGACGCCGGATGGGCGTGCGGCACGACCGTACCGGCGCCGTCGTGATCAACACCGCGAAGCATGCCCGGTTCGTGGAGTACGGCGGCGACGGCACCCCCGCCCACCACACCCTCTTGCGGGCCGCGACCAGCGTGCGGGCCCCGTGATGTGGCCGGACGCCGAAGCGGCGTTGGTCGCGTGGCTCGCCCCGCACCTGGGTGTGCGGGTGTGCACCGACACCCCCGCCGACCTGGCCGACGCCGTTCCGCTGGTGCGCCTGCACCGGATCGGGGGGCGCGATGACGGGTTCCGCCTCGATCACGCCCTCGTCGACGTCGACGCTTTCGCGGCCACCCGGGCTGACGCCGTCGCCCTGGCCACCCGCACCCGTGCCGTACTAGTGGGTTCCTTGCCCGGGTCCGTGGTCCGGACGCCAGCGGCAGTGTTCACCGCCGCCTCTACGGTGTCCGCACCGTCTTGGCGCCCGTGGGAGAACCCCGGGGTGATCCGGATCGGTGCGACCTACGCTGTCCGTCTCCACGCCGCCTGACCGCCCGAGGTCAGGAATTGAGCAGACGTCTCTTCTGCTGGTCGAACTCCTGCTGGGTCAGTGCGCCGGATGCCAGCAACCGGGCCAGTGTGTCGAGTTGCGTCACAACATCGGCGGCGGGCGATGCAACTGATGGCATGCCGCCTGCCATTGCGGCAAGAGCCGCCTCGACAGCCGTCCGAAGGTGGTCGAATGCGGGCTGCTGCTTATGGGTGAAGACGATCGAGTTCTCATCCCTGGCGGCGTCACGGGTTTGTGTGCCGAAAGCCGACTGGCGCTCGTTGCCGCCGGCCAGGGAGAACTGAACGAACCCGTTGACCACCGGACCCGCTGGCTTCCACTGCACTGCGCTCACCTGGTGCAGAGGTATTCGCTTCTCTCCCTTGCCGACGAGTACGCGGGCACGGAATCCCCGGCGGGTGATCGTCACGAACTGGCCGTCGAATGCGACCTGTCCCGACAGACCTTCTGCATACATCACGGTGTGCGCCCTCCCCTTGAAATCACAGCATCCGCCCAAACCTTATGGCCTTGCCTACCGCTTGGTCTGCCCCGTCCGATGACGGGTTCCTGTGAACGGAGTTCCTTCCCCTTGCTTCAGATCACCCGCGCCGCCGACCTGGCCATGGTCGGCGCGAACGGCGGCGGCTGGGTCGCCCCGCTCGGCACCCCCGGCCCCACAGCTCTGGGCACACCTCCCTCCCCCTGGACCGGGCTCGGCGCGATCTCCGACGACGGCCTGAAGTACGGCATTGACGAGGACCACAAGGAATTCACGCCATGGGGCGTGACCTCCGCGTTCCGCACCCAGATCACGAAGAGCGTGCGGACGTTCGGCCTGACGATGTGGGAAACCAACTCCCCGATCGTCAAGAGCCTGATGTTCCGCCTTCCGGTGGCGGACCTGACCCCGGGTGCCGACGGGGTGTCGAAGTTCGCCGAATCCGCCTCGCCCAGCCCGGATCGCCGTTCGTGGTTCTTCCTCGTCGCCGACGGCGACAGCATGGAGGGGTTTTACGTGCCCTCCGGTGAGATCACCGACCGGTCCGACGTCACCTACAAGTCGGAGGACATGGCGGGTTACGACATCAAGGTGACCGCCTACCCGGACGCCGCGAACAACACCGTCTACCACCTCTTCACCACAAAGGCACCGGTGACCCCGCCCGCGACTTCGACCCCGAAGAGCTGACCCCCGCCCGCCCCACCCCTGCCGATCTTCTCCTCCGCACGCCCGGCACAACCCCCTAAGGACGCCCCGCCCCCATGACCTCCACCACCGCCTCCCCCTCCGCCGCCGACCGTCCGACGGCCGGGCAGGAGACCGACGTCTCCGCCGACTACGTGACGGTGGAGCTGGCCGGATACCCGGTCCGTGCGCTGCCCTCGCAGCGCTGGCGCGCCTCGACCCTGCGCGCCCTGAACTCCGGTGATCTCGACCGCTTCGCCGAGGGTGTTCTTCACCCGGACGACGTGGATGCCTGGTACGACGGTGACCCGACGCAGGACGAGATCGGCGCGTGGGTCGCGCAGGTCGCCGAGGCCGGCGGGGAGGCGCTGGGAAAGTCCAGTGGACGCAACGGGTCCTCGAAGATCACGCGGAAGCGGTAGAAGCCGACCTTCGCCGCTACTACCCCGGTACGGATCTCCTCGACCTGTACCGGGGCCGTCTCACCTGGCGACAAGTCCGCGTGCTGATCGAGCATTTGCCGCCCGAGTCGGCGACCATGACCGCGCTGCGCAACGCGGCACCACCGGCGGACCTGGACGCCCAGGCCGAGGGCGCCGACCCGTCCCGGGGCCGCTGGTCACAGACTGATCTCCTGCTGGCGCAGGCCATCGACGCCGTTAACAGGCTCTCCCACTACTACGCCCTGGTGAACACCAGCGGCGGCAAGAAACCCGCCCCTCCGGCGCCCGTGCCGCGCCCCGGCGTCCCCCGCACGCCCGACCGCCCGCGCATCACCCCCGCGGCGGCGGACACCTTGTTCAAGATCATTAACGGCACCCCCGCACCGCCCCCGTAACCCCCGTCGCCCGCGGCGGCCACTCCGTATGTAAGGAGGCCGCCGTGGCGATCGTCCTGGGGTCCGTAGAAGTCCAGGTCATCCCCAACGTCCAGGGGATCACCGAGCGACTGAAGACCGCGCTGGCCCAGCCCGCCACAACCGCCGGGCAGGACGCCGGCCGGATCGCGGGGCGTGCGTTCACGCAGGCCATGACCGCCGGTGTCGGCGGCGGCGCGCAGATCGGTACCACCCTCGGCCGGGACATCGCCGCCGCCCTCGCCCCGGCCATCCGCAACGCCATCCCCGACGCCGTCCGCCAGGGCGGCACCCGCGCCCGCCAGTCCGCCACCCGCGAGGGCGACCAGAGCGGCGGGGCGTTCGCCCGGTCGCTGAAGACCCGGCTGGAGGCGGCGTTCAGGACGCTGCCGAAGCTCCAGGTCGGTGCGGACACCGACGAGGCCGACGCCGACCTCCAGGCCCTCCGGGTCCGCATGGAGGCCCTGGCCGGGAAGACCATCGGGGTCGACATCGACGCGGCGGCCGCCCGCGCCGAGGCCGAATCGCTCGAAGCCGAGCTGACGCGGCTGGGTGCCGCGCACCCGGACGTCACGGTCCGGGCGGACACCGCCGCCGCCCGCGCGCACCTCGCCCAGGTCCGCGAGGACATCGACCGCATCACTGCCCGCCCCGGCGTCGTCCGCCTGGAGACCGACGGGTCGTTCGGCGGCCGGCTGCGGGCGCAGGTCCAGGCCGCGCAGGCCGCGCTGCCCGAGATCAACATCGACGCGGACACCACCCCGGCCCGCGCCGAACTCACCTCCCTCCGGGCCCAGCTCACCACCCTTGCCACGGCCCGTGTCGGCATCGATGTCGACGCCGGGGCGGCCCTCGCGCAGATCGACGCCGTACAGGCCCGCCTTACCGTCCTGGCCGCCTCTGATGCGGACATTGATGTCCGGGTGGATGCCGCGCAGGCATCCGCCGCCCTGGCCGCCGTCCGCGCGCAGGCCGACGCCCTCGACGGCAAGCGCATCGACTTCGATTTCTCCCCGGCACTCCTGGGGACCCTGGGGCTGACGCTGGCCCTGGCGGGTCTGGCCGCCATTCCGAGTGCGGAGATCGTGGCGGGACAGGTCGCCGGCCTCGCCGCCGCCACCGTCGTCGCCGCCACCGGGTTCGCGGTCCTGGGCGCCGTCGCCGTCCCCGCGATCATCGGGATCGCGCAGGCTTTCCAGGCCAAGAAGGCTGCGGAGGACGCTGCTTCGTCGGCGACCGACAACGGGGCCCGCGCCGCCGTCCAGGCCACCCAGCGCGCCGCCCAGCAGGAAGGCGCGGTGCGGGCGCTGGCCGCAGCCCAGCGCAACGGGGCCGACCAGATCGCCGCCGCACAGCGGCAAGTTGCCCAGGCCGAGGACGGCGTCACCCGCGCCGAAACCCAGCTTGCCCGCGCCCAGGACGACGAACGCCGCGCACAGCAGGCCCTGACCCAGGCCCGCGCCGACGCCGTCCGGCAGCTGGAGGACCTGAACAACCAGCTCACCGACTCCGCCCTGTCCGAGCGGGCGGCGACACTGCGCCTGACACAGGCCCGGCAAGACCTGGCCAAGGTCCGCGCCGACCCGGCCGCGTCGCAGTTGGAGCGGGACCAAGCCCAGCTCACCTACGACCAGGCCGTCCAGGGCCTCAAAGAACAGTCCCTCGCGCACCGCCGCTTGGAGGCCGACGCTCGCCGGGCGAACGCGGCTGGCGTCGACGGCGCGGACGGGGTACGGCGCGCCCAGGACGGTGTTGCCCAGGCGCACGAGCGTGTCGCCGACCAGGCCCGCGCCGTCGCCGACGCACAGACCCGCGTCGGCGATGCCGTCCGGGGCGTCGCCAAGGCCCAGCGGGCCGCGGCCGATGCGGTCGCCAACGCCGAGCGGCAGGTGGCCGCCGCGCACATGCAGTCGGCCGGCGCGACGTCGGCGGCCGACACCGCCGCACGGAAATACCGGCAGGCCCTCGACGCCCTGTCGCCCTCGGCCCGCGCCACGTTCGATGCGTTCGTTGCCCTGAAGGGCGCGTTCACGGACTGGTCCGCCTCGCTTCAGCCGGAGGTGATGCCGCTTTTCACACGCGGCCTCGACGGCGCTCGGGCCTCCCTGCCGAGTTTCACGCCGCTGGTCCACTCCGCCGCATCCGGTGTCCGGGACCTGATGGACGCCACCTCGGCCGACTTCAAAACCCCTTTCTGGGACCGCTTCCGCGACGACCTGACCCAGGCCATCGGCCCCGCAATCCGCAATACCGGCACGGCCGTTGGTTATTTCTTCAAGGGCTTCGCGGGCATGCTCGACGCCGCCCTCCCTCACACCGAGGCATTCACCGAGCGTCTCGTCAACGAGGCGAAACGGTTCTCCGAATGGGGTGAACGCCTCCGGGATTCACCGGGGTTCGCGGCATTCCTCGCCCGCATCCGCGAGAACGGACCCGTTGTCGGGGGTATTCTCCGCAGTCTCGGGACCGCTTCCGGCAATCTCCTGACGGCGCTCCAGCCGATGTCGGGGATCACGCTCCTTTTCGTCGGTGACCTCGCCCGCCTGATCGCCCTGGTGCCGCCGGGCGTCCTGGAGGCCATCGGCATCGCGCTGATCTCGATCAGCCTCGCCCTCAAGGCCGTTGCGGTCGCCGAGTGGCTGGTCAACGCGGCGACGAGCGCGATGGCGCTGCTGATCCAGGCGACGCCCATCGGCTGGACAGCGGACGTCATTCTCCTTGTCGTCGGCGCGCTGATCGCGCTGGGGCTCGCCCTTGTCTATGTCTGGCGGCGGTTCGGCTGGTTCCGCGACGGCGTAACCGCGTGCTGGGACGCCATCAAAGCGGCCTGCCTTACCGCGTGGCTCACCGTCATCCAGCCGGTATTCGGCTGGATCGCCGATCTCATCATGGGCCGGGTGGCGCCGGCGTTCCTCTGGCTCTGGAACAACACGCTATCCCCTTTTTTTGCCTGGATATCTGTTCAGGTTTCAACCACTTGGGATGGGTATGTAAAACCGGCGTTCTCCTGGCTCGCCGACTTCATCATGCTGCGGGTTGTCCCGGCCGTCATGTGGCTGTGGCAGAACGCGTTTATCCCCGCGTTCCAGATGATCGGCCTGGTCGTCTCGGCGGTCTGGACCGGAGTTCTCCAGCCGGTCCTTCTCGCCCTGTGGTCGGTCATCGCGAACACCCTGGCCCCGGTCGTCCGGGACTTCGCCACGGGTGTCGTCTGGCCGATGTTCCAGTTCATCGGCCAGGTCATCAAAACCGTCTGGCTCGACGTGATCTGGCCGACGCTCCAGCTCTTCTGGTCGTTCATCCGCAATGTCCTGTGGCCGGTCATCGTCCTGCTCTACGAGGCCGTGGTACGGCCCACGTTCGAGCTGATCGGCGCGGCCATCGCCGTCGCCTGGGCCTACGTGATCAAACCAGCCGTCGACGCGTTCACCCTCTTCCTGAAGAGCGTTCTCGGCCCTGCAATCTCGTGGCTGTACTACAGCGTCGTCAAACCGGTCTGGCGCGCGATCGGCGACGCCATTTCGTGGGGCTGGGAAAACGCGATGCGCCCCGCATTCGGCGCCCTGAAGGACGGTCTGGACAACATCTCCTGGGCTTTCGCACACGCCAAGGACGCCATCGCGATTGCGTGGAAAAAGATCGAGGACGCCACGCGCGACCCGGTCAACTTCGTGATAGGCACCGTCTGGAACAACGGCGTCCTTGACGTCTGGAACACCTTGACGGGCTGGATTCCTGGCATCGGCGACAAGCTGAAGATGGAAAAGCTGCCGCTGCTTGAGTCCGGCGGTCCGCTCCCGGTCCGCCCTGGGGTATTCAACAAGCCGACGGCGATCGTCGGCGAGGGCAACCCCCGCTATCCCGAGTACGTCATCCCGACCGATCCGAAATACCGGGCTCGGTCGCTCGGACTCCTCCGGGCCGCCCGCACGCAGATGCTCGCCAAGGGCGGCGTTCTCGGCTCCGCCCTCGACTGGGGCAAGAACGCCGCGGGCAAGGCGTGGGACTGGACCAGCGACAAGGCCACCCAGGCATGGCGCGGCGTGAAGGGCGCTGCGGACATGCTGGCTCACCCCGGCACTGCCATGGACGCGCTGTTGAAACCGGTCTTCGGTGACCTGGACGGCCTGGACGCGTCCAAGTGGTCGCAGATGATTGGCGAGGTGTTCCGGACGCCCGTAACCGGGCTGAAGGACACGGTCGTTGATTTCGTGTCCGGGTTCTTCTCCGCCGGGGGCAGTCCCCAGATGGGCGGTGATACCGGTGGAAGCGGTGTCACCCGCTGGACGCCGCAAGTGCTCCAGGCCCTGCAAATGCTGGGTCAGCCGGCGTCATGGCTCGACACCGTCCTCCGCCGCATGAACGATGAATCCGGCGGCAATCCGAACATCGTCAACGACTGGGATATCAACGCCCAGGACGGCACCCCGAGCGTAGGTCTGATGCAGGTCATCGGGCCAACGTTTGACGCCTACGCCGGTCCGTTCCGCAACACCGGTCCGTTTCTGTACGGGACTTCCGTCAACCCGCTGGCGAACATCTATTCCGGCCTGAACTACGCAATCCACAGGTACGGTTCTCTGTCCGCGCTGGACCGGCCGGGCGGATACGACTCCGGCGGATACCTGCCCCCGGGCCTCTCCCTCGTCTACAACGGCCTGGGTCGCCCTGAGCCCGTTTTCACCCCGGCTCAGTGGGACGTGATCGCCGACTCCAAGGGCATCAACTCCGCCCCCGTGAACGGCGGCACACCGGGGAATGCGCCGGTGATTCACCTTCACTCCGTTCCCGGCGTCCCCACCGAGCAGCAGATCGTATCCGCGCTCCGCTTCGCGGATGCCCTGTACGCCTGACCATCCGGCGCACACACCAACCACCTGGAATTGAAAGGGGGTTGGTGCGTGCTCTTACTGGCTGCGCTGAATTCGCCGTCGGCCGTCGTCTCCACCGGCATTCTGCCCGAAGCGGAGCACGCGGAGGCCGACACCCCGCCGAGGGTCACCCTCACCGCCGACAGCCGTGAGTTCCTGCTGACAGCGGACCTGTCCCACCAGGGGGCGTGTATCGCGATCCTCCCCGGGCCCACCGGCCTGGACGCACCGCCGGTGCAGACCACGGTCACGGAGTACGCGGGGATGGACGGCGGGCGGCTCGTGAAGGTGCGGGCCGCATCCCGCCGGATCACGCTGCCGCTGCTGCTGTGGGCACCCACCCGCCCCGAGCTGGTGGCGCTCAAGCGCACGTTCGTCGCCGCCCTCGTCGCCGAGCGGGAGCCGTGCGTGCTCCGCGTGGCAGAGGCCGACGGCACCGCCCGCAGCATCCGCGTGCACTACACCGGCGGCATGGAAGGAGACGAGGGCAACGACGCCTCCGGCCTGGCCTTCACCCGGTACGGACTCCAGCTCACCGCCCCCGACCCGTACTGGTACGGGGCGGAACGGTCCGAGACGTTCCGCGTCCACGGGGCACCGGCGTTCCTGTCCCACCCCGCCGGGGCCTGGACGCCCATGCTGTCCGACACCATGAACAACCCCGCCGCCTGGACATCCCCCGGCACACCCGGCGTGGTGCTCAACGACCCCCGGGTTACCGATGGCCAGTACACCCGCCTCCCGGCGGACATCCGCGCCGAGGCGACGACCGCGGTCCCCTACGACGGCGCGAGCCTGTACCGGCTCACCGCCTGGGTGCGCCGCAGCAGCAAGGCAGCAGCCGACGCGCAGACATCCGTCTCGGTCGGCCTCTCGGGTGTGGCCGCCGACGGCACCCCGGTCCCCGGAGGAGTCCGGTTCGTCGCCGCGGCCCGGCGCCCGTTCGCCGACGCCGAGGGATGGGTGGAAGTCACCGGCTACGCCCAGGGCCGCGACCACGACCGCGGCACCCCGGCGGACAGCACCGATCACCCGAGGGAGGCCGCCCCCGGGACCATGCCCGCGGGAACCGCGACCGTGCGGCCGGTCATCCAGGCCGACGGCACCCCCCTGGACGTTGACCACCTGACCCTGTCCCGGCTCGACCCCGCCGGAACCGGCGCCGAGCCGCACCCCTCCCCGTTCTTCCCGCTGCGGATCGCCCCGAGCGTGATCGGCGACGAGGGCATACCGGTTCAGGTCACCTCTGATGTGGACGCGTGGCCGGTGTGGAGGATCACCGGCCCCCTCGGCCAGCAGGACGCTGGCCAGCCCGTTGTCCCGCTCCGCCTGGCCAACCGCACCACCGGCCAGTCGCTCACGCTCGCCTACGGCGTCCCCGCCGGCCGGACGGTCGTGATCGACACCCGCCCCGGCATCAAGGCCGTCTACCTGGAGAACACCGACGGCACCCGTGGTGAGAACCTCTGGCCCCGCCTGGCCGGCCCGGCCGCACTCTGGCAGCTCGCCCCCGGTGAGAACTCGGTCTCCCTCACCGCCACCGGGGCCTCCGAGGACTCGACGGTCACCCTCACCTACCAGCCACGACACCTCGGAGCCTGATTGCGGCGCTACCGCGTCGACGTCCGCGACGCCGCCTTGCGCCGCGTAGGACAGATCGATACGTACACCTCTCTGGACGTCATCGTCCGCCACCTCGACATCGGCGCGTGGACGCTCGCCCTGCCCGCCGACCATCCCCATGTCCGTCTGTTCACCAGCGGCGGGGCGGGGGTGATGATCTGGTCCGACGACGCCCCCGAACCCCTTCTCACCGGCCCCGTGACCGGCATCCGGCACGAGTGGTCGCAGTCGGCCGGGGCGGGCACCGTCACCTATTCCGGTGTCTGCGACAACACCGTGCTGGGCGCCCGGCTCGCGTTCCCCGACCCCACCCGCACCCCCGACTCCGGCAACGGCCGCTACGCAACCGATTACTGGACGGCCACCGGATCGGCAGGGGACATCATCACCGCCCTCGTGTCCGCCAACGCCGGCGGGAACGCGCTGCCCGACCGCCGTGTCCCGGGCCTGGACACCGGCCCGCGGACCGGCCTCGGCGCCGCAACGAAGGTCTCGCTCCGCTTCGACACCCTCCTGTCCGCGGTGCAGACTCTCGCGTCCACCTCCGGCCTGTCCGCCCGGATCACCCAGCCCGACCCCGCCACACCCCGCCTCGCCCTCCAGATCACCACCACCCGCGACCTGGGCGGAGCCGTCCGCTTCTCCGCCGAGCTCGGCAACCTGAACTCCTACGCCTACCAGCTCACCGCACCGCGCACGACGCGCGCCATCGTCGCCGCCCAAGGCCAAGGCGCCGCCCGGTTCTTCTGGCAGTGGACCACCCCCGACGCCGAGACCGAATGGTCCCGGGCCTCGGAGACGTTCGTGGACCAGCGCGACACTGCCATCCCTGAGCGCCTGGACGAGTCCGACCCGCAGTTCAAAGCGCTCCGCACGGCGGCCGCCAACGCGCTCCAGCAGGGCGGGGCGCAGGCCGAACTGTCCCTGGCGCCGGTCGACACCGAACAGTGCCAGTACGGCCGCGACTACCACGTGGGCGACATCGTCACCGTCACCACCACCGCCGGCACGGACCTCACCTATCCCGTGCGGGAGATCCACCTGTCCGACACCGCGGACGCCAGCGCCGTACAGGCCACCGTCGGCACCGAGGCCGCCACCCAGACACCCGCCTTGTACGCCCAGGTACGGCGCCTGTGGCAGGCCGTTCATCAGCTCAACACCCGCTACTAACCACGAATGAGACCCAGTTGGCCGAATACTTCTTCCCCTTCGACAGCGGCGCCGGTACCACCGTCACGAGTGAGCAGTGGTCCCAGATGGCCTCGATGTGGCAGACCGACGGAATCCGGGCCCCGCGGACCAGCGACCCGGCCGACCCCCTCGCCGCCGCCTCATCGGGCCAGGACATGACCGTCACCATCAGCCCCGGCCATGCCACCGTCCAGGGATTCCACTACTTCTCGGACGCGGACCGCAACGTCGTTGTCGCTGCGAACGTGGGTACTCAGCCGCGCGTGGACCGGATCACCGTCCGCCTCACCCGCACAGGGCAGCGCATCAGCATCGCCTACCTTCAGGGCACCCCGGCCGCCCAGCCCCAGCCCCCCGCCCTCTCACAAGGACAAGACGGCCTCTTCGACGTGCCGCTCTGCCGAGTCGCCGTGGCTCCGCAGGCCGGCGCGGTCGCGCCCCGGGACATCACCGATGAACGGGTGTACGCCCTGACCCCGCGGGTGTACGCCAACACCGTGGCCCGGACTTCGTCGGTGGAGCGGCCGGTGCCCGGCGCGCTCGCCTACCTCCAGGGCGAGGGACGGATGGAGATCTACGGCGCGGGAGTCTGGACGCCCCTTTCGCCCGGCCCGTGGCAACCGCTCCCTCTTCCCTCCGACGTCGTCGCGCACGGCGGCAATCCGCGTTGGCGCCTGGTCAACGGCACCATCGAACTCAGCGGCAGCGTGGAGCGGAAGGACGGCAAAGACTTCAACGTGGCGCCGTCCTGGCGGCTGGCCGTTCTCCCGCCCGAGGCCCGGCCCCGCTACCTCCGCAGTTTCGTCTGCGCGACCTCGCTCAACTTCGAAAAGGGGTCGTCCGCGCGGGTGGATGTGATCTCCCGGAGCGACCAAACGGCCGGAGGCGAAATCCAGGCCGACATTCAGTCGCCGGTCAAGTGGATCTACTTGGACGCCATCCGGTTCGCCCTCGACGCCTGATCTCCCGCCGCCTCTCCCCACCTCGCGCTGTCCTTGGCGCGGGGTCTTTTTATGCCCCAACAGGAGCTATCTGTATGTCTGTTGCGCACGATGTGATCAATGTGGCCCGCGATGAAGTCGGGTACCAGGAAGGCCGCTCGGGTGGCCACTGGAACAACATCCAGAAGTACGCGCCCGCCGTCCCCGGTCTGGAATGGGCCCAGGGCGAAGCGTGGTGCCATTCTTTCGTGAGCTGGTGCTTCCAGGAAGCCGGCGCCGCCGACCTCGCACCTGTGACCGCCTCTTGCGCGGAGGGCGTCGAGTGGTTCCAGGACCAGGGCCGCTACACCGACTACCCGGTGGTCGGCGGCGTCGTCTACTACGGCCCCGGCGGCGGCTCCCACACCGGCATCGTCATCGCGTACACCGATGACGAGATCACCACCGTGGAGGGCAACACCAACGACGGCGGCAGCGCCGAGGGTGATGGCGTCTACCTCAAGTCCCGCCCCCGCCACAGCCCTTACATCCACGGCTACGGAATCCCCGACTACCCCGAAGGGGTGGTCGTCGCCGATCCCTCCTGGCGCGGACAGCGCGGCATCACCTACTTCGGCCACGAAGCATCCGCAGACGACATCCCCAACGGTGACCACACCCCCGACCCCGGCCATGGGACCGCCGGCGGTTACGAGCCGTTCCCCGGCGAAGCGTTCTTCCGCAGCGCCCCGGACTCCCCGGTCATCACGGCTATGGGCCGACGGCTCGTGGCCGAAGGGTGCTCGGTCTACCGAGAAGGCCCCGGCCCCCAGTGGACCGGCGCCGACCGCGCCTCTTTCGCCCTCTGGCAGAAAAAGCTGGGCGATGCGCCGGAGTACCGCGACGGCTGGCCCGGCCCCCGCCAGTGGGCCGCGCTCAAGGTCCCCCGCAGCTGAACCCCCGCCCCGCCCACCAGTGACTCCACCTCTGAACCACCTGGAGATTTGAGCATTCCCCACCCGATCGCAGTCACCACGCGCATCGGCTCTCTGTGTTCCGGCTACGGCGGCCTGGACATGGCCGTACAGCACGCGTTCGGCGGCACCCTCGCATGGGTCTCCGACATCGACCACGGCGCCGCCCGCATCCTCGACCACCACCACCCCGGCGTGCCCAACATCGGTGACCTCACCGCTGTTGACTGGGCGGCCGTCGAACCCGTGGACGTCCTGTGCGGCGGCTACCCGTGCCAGCCGTTCAGCACCGCCGGCCATCGACAAGGAGTAGCCGATCCACGGCACATCTGGCCCCACATTGCACGCGCCCTTGGCGTACTACGACCCCGAGTCGGGATCTTTGAAAACGTCGCAGCTCACGTTGGTTTGGGCTTCGGCGACGTCCTCGCCGACCTTGCCGCCATCGGGTTCGATGCGGAATGGGTCTGTCTACGAGCGTCCGACGTGGGCGCCCCCCACCAACGGAACAGGCTTTTCCTCGTCACCTGGCCTGCCGACACCGGCCGCCCGGGACTGGCGGGGCGGGGGCCAGAAGGGACAGCTCCCCACAGCCGTCGGCGCACTGCCCGTTCCGGCTGTACCGATCCGGCCGGGCGGGCGCCAGCCCCGGTGCCCGACTGCCCAAGCGCTCCTGCCGACGCCGTCCGCGTCCGAGGCAGCCGGTGCGGGACACATCGGCCGACAGGGCGGGATGAATCTCCGCTCGGCCGTCTCCGTGCTCGGGGATCTGCTGCCCACCCCGAGGGCCTCGCCGAACGAGGACCGGCAAACCCGCCGCACCCCGTCGCAAGAGGCAGGGACGCACGGCAAATCGCTCGCTGCGGAAGTGTGCTCCCTGCTGCCTACTCCGAGGGCGACGGACGGGACCAAGGGCAGTCCGAACCAGAAGGGGAGCAAGGGGGACCTGACGCTGCCCTCGGCGGCGCACCGGGTCAGCAGTGGGGCCCTTACGCCGACGCCGTCGCCCGGTGGGCTCCCGTCGTCGGACGCCCCGCACCCCGGGCAACCGACCCTATGGGACGGCTGAACCCCCGCCTGGTCGAGTGGATGATGGGCCTGCCCCCGGGACACGTCACCGCCGTACCCGGACTGTCCCGCTCCGCCCAGCTCAAAGCCCTCGGCAACGGCGTCGTGCCCCTCCAGGCGGTTACGGCGCTGGAGCACCTGCGCGACCGCGCCACCGCCCGCGGTGCCGACCTGCCCGCCCCAGAGTGCACCTGCCCATGACCGCACCGTCCCCCGAGGAGATCGTCAACGCCCTGCGCGGGGCCCGCCTCGACCTTGCACTGTTCGCCACCTGGCACACGCCCACCCCCACGTGGACACCATCCGGAATCGTCCTCGAACCGACGGCGAACGACGCCTCCGACCCGGCCGGCCGGTGCTGCACCGGGCCCTCGTGGAACGCCGTGGTCAGCCGGTCCGGCACCGTCATCCTGACCACCCCCGGACGGCCCCGCGCGGCAGCGGACGGGCAGGACGCCTACCGGATCACCGCCGTCCACCCCGGCCTCCGCACCACGCAGTGGCCCCCAGCCCAGCTCGACGCGCTCACCCGCGCCACAGCAGCCCTGTGCCGCACGCACAGATGGGGCCCGGACAAGATCATCGGTCCGGCCGTGGAACGGCTCGGCCTGCCCCTGCACGGCCTACGCGCACGGGTCGAACGGCTGCTCACCGTCCCGCCCGGACACCCCGAACCCCCGCCAGAACGGGAGCCGTAC
Source organism: Streptomyces sp. NPDC001407 (assembly GCF_042895325.1). NCBI lineage: Bacteria > Bacillati > Actinomycetota > Actinomycetes > Kitasatosporales > Streptomycetaceae > Streptomyces > Streptomyces sp. NPDC001407. Next base: position 82,278 of record NZ_JBIAWF010000010.1, on the reverse strand, counting down.
CCCGGGCCGGACTGGTTCCGCGCCTACCCGTACTCACCGGTCGTCGCGGCCATGGGCCAACGGCTGGCCGAGGAAGGGGTGGCCGACTACCCGCCCGGCCCGCAATGGGCGCCCGCCGACCGCCACGCATACGCCCGCTGGCAGCAACGCCAGGGCCTCACCGGGCCCGCCGCCGACGGCTGGCCCGACCCGACCACATGGGGCGCCCTGAACGTCCCCACCACCACCTGCTGAACGAAAGATCACCGTGACCGACGCGACCCGCCGCACCATCCGCACCACCGTCCAGACCGCCGTCACCCTCGCCGCGCTCCTGCCCGCCATCGTCTCCGCCGCTGGTATCCCCGAGACCCTCCCGTGGGCCGTCGGCGCCCTCGCCCTCGCCGCCGGCCTGACCCGGACCATGGCCATCCCGGGCGTCCAGGCCCTCCTGCCCGTCTGGCTCCGCACCGCCCACCCCGACGAGGTCCACGGCCCCACCCGCGAGGACAGCGCGTGACCGACCCCTCCCCGAACGACACAGCCGCCGTCGCCCTCGAACTCGAACGCCTCCGCGGCACCATGGAGGCCGGATTCGCACGGGTCGACGGAGCGCTAGCACTCCTCGTCCAGCGCTCCGACCAGAGCGAACGACAGCTAGCCGACCACGAAACCCGCCTCAGCAACCTCGAACGCTCACGATGGCCCCTGCCGAGCATCGCCGCCCTCGTCGCCGTGCTCGGCCTCGCCATCACCCTCTGGCAGGCAACCACCGCCCATTGACGCACACGCCCCCGCTGTCGGCTTCATGCCGACAGCGGGGGCGGTTCGTCATATCAACGACCCATTGGCCAGTGGCTGTCAGGCCGCCGACAGGGCCACGATACGTGCGCGAGCTTCCTTGACCTTGGGCTCCGATTGGTGCGATGCGAGTGCGTTCCGGACCTCTTGCAGCCGCTCGACACCTCGTTGGGTGTGGATGCCCGTACCGATGAATCGGAGGGCGCGATCGGTCGCGTCAAGCGCGCCGTCCAGGTCACCAGCCTGGTGGTAGGCAAGAGCCAGAGTGCCGCAACGGACGGCCTGGTCACGGGGCGCGGCATGGGTAACCGACTTCTCCAATGAGTCAGTTGCCCGCGAGGCTTGTCCACTTGCCAGCAGAAAGCGGCCCTCGGTAGAGCGGAGCTGCGATTCACCGTACCAACGCAGGTAGGCGGGTCGGTCGCTGCCGCTGCGCTCCAACGCCGCAAAGGCGCGGTTCAGTGAATGAGCTGCCCTCTTATGGTCCCCTGCCTTGCAATAGACGGTTGTCTCGTGGGCGGCCAGAGAGGATTTCATGAACGCCGGCACTCGGTTGCTGACGCTCGCCGCAGACTCCATGAGCCCGACGGCGGCGCGCTGCTCCTTGTGGTTCGTGGCTTGCGTTGCCATGAAGCACAACGTATGGGCGCCGAGCATGTCGTCGTCCGCCGTCTTCGCTGCCCGCAGGGCGCCGGCATAGTTCTTCTGTGCGGCTGCTTCGAGCCCGGCGTCGTAGCTCATCCAGCCGAGGAGGCAACCAACTTCGGCTGCAAGGGTGAAGAGCCTTTGCCCGATCTCCTCTGTATAGCGACTGTTGGTGATCATGCCTGTGATCAGACGCAGATCTCCGCGCGCCGCGTCGATGAAGTCCACCCCGCCGGTGTCCTGTTCCATGCCGCGAATGGATTCGATTCGCTGGGCCATGCGGTCAACCGTGCGATCGGTGATTGTGTCACCCTTTGTGGCTGCTGCAAGCACTGGGTCGGCATTTGCCCACTGTGTACCAATGCCGACTAGTGCAGCGCCACTGATCCCGATAAAGCCCCTTCGGTCCACTGGTTCACTCCCAGAAAGTGCCGTCAGAACCTCCAGCGTAGACCTCTGATCCCATGGCCCCGCAATGAGTTGATCGTCCCAAGCGGGTAGCCACCGGGGCCACGGCGCCCTGCCGACCATGGCCGGTGGAACGCGGAGGTAGTCGGCGATCACCAGTTGCGCGGGCATTTCGGGGTCGTGGTCTTCCCTCTCCCACTTGAAGATGGTTGAGCGGGTTGTGCCCAGGTGGTACCCGAGGGTCTCCCCGTGGCGGCGGATTGTTGTAGCGAACTGGGTTTTTCCCATGCCGAGTTGGGCGCGTACGTAAGTGAGGGGATGACGTAGAACGGCTGGCCTAACGTCGATCACAGCAACGCTCCTCTGCTGATGATGTGACAAGTTAGCGTGATCAACACTGCTGTCCCAGAGGGCGCGTAGAGGGTTGAAACCCATGTGAAACCTTCCGGTCACTGCACCTCTGGATGGATGGTCGTTGCGTCGGCCCAGGGGCCAGCAGGGCGCCGAGGATGCATCGTGCCGTCAGAAACAGGATGCTGCGCGTCCGTCCTGGGCCGACACCTGACAACGACTCTCGGGGTCGCCAGGCCACGGTAGTTGGATCATGAGATGGGATGGTCCAGATGACGCACCGCAGACGTGCTTCCAAGGAAGGCCGCGACGGCGGGGGAGCAGAGATCGGCTCCGGCGCGACGCCCCGGTGCACCGCACCTGTGGCGCCCGACTGGGTTGCGCTTCAGGTGCGCGTCCGCGACACATCCACGGACCGGGTCGGCATCATCCGCGGCATCGGCGACCCCATCCGAATGTCTGACGACCCGCCCCCCGATTACGTCTGGCTCCTGCCTGTCGGCGGCGGGTTCGAGTGGCCGGCGGCCATTGGCGACCTTGAGCGCCACCAGGAAGAGACGCCCGCGTGAGCGGCGATGCCCGGGGCTGGCGTAAGTCCAAATACAGCTACAGGACGGCTAGTTAACTCCATGACTGAACTGAATCGTCCTCACCAGGAAGGGCGGTGAGACCGTGCAGGAGCACGAGGACCACCCGGCCGACAGCGAACCGCCCACGCGGCGTCGGTTCGTGGCCAATCAATCCGGAACGGTCGTGCACACCCCGGCACCCGCCAGGGCTCATCAGCCCAGCCCGACCGCAGAAGGAAGGGGCACACGATGACCGGCCGCACCCTCGAACTCGTGGAGCTTCCGCCGGGGTACAAGGCCACCCGCACCACTATGAAGTACGTATCCCACACGATCACCGTCCACCCGGATCTCATCATCTACGGCGCGAACTGCTGCGGCTGCGATTGGAAGACCCGGGGGCACGACGAACAGACACAGGCGCTGGACGCATGCTTGGCTCACTCCGGGCGATCCGGTCACAGATCCTTCCGGCCTTTAAGCGAAGGGTTCGCCTTCGTGGTACGCGCGGACGAGGAAGCGAAGACGTGACTGGCGAAGTTCCCCAACGGCCGCTCGTCAGTACGGCCGTTGTGTCCGTCCCGCTCTCCAGCGGTCCGCCGGCCATGCCGACCCCCGACATGCCTGCCGCAACGCGCGCCTACTACGCCCCCGTGCTCGAACCGGCGGCGCCGTGCGTCACGAACGTGCGCGAGCCGCGCCGCCGCATGTGCCCTGGCGGCGGTGAGGACATCGAGAGCCACCCGGCGGACCCCAATTTCTTCCGTTGCGACCGGCACGGCGTGTCGCTCTTCATCAAACCGCCGAACCCCGACCACGTCCCGGCGAGATCCGTCGACCTCCCTGCCCGGTTCCGGCAACCCTCCCCCTGATTCCTGTCCTCTGCTACCTCCGTGACGGCCCCCGGGCTGTCGGCAGAGAGGCAGGCAACCCCCCGCCCCGCCGTGGGTAGCGCAAGCCAGAGGCGGCCGGGCGGGGCCCAGACTCCCGCCTCGCCCCACCCCTTCAGATGGGGGTGGGGCGGAGCGGGCCGCAATCGTCACTCCACCTGAACCCGTTCCTGGCCGGCCGCCAGGTCCGGCAGGAACTCCCGCCTGTGAGCGCCCCTTTGGTACCTCGCGGCGGTCCATCGCAGTTCCCCTTCCCCAAGGAGGCGGTAATGAGTGCTGCCCAAAAACCCTTAGGTTTCGCGTGGCTGGAGGTCACGGGCTTCTGCAACTTGGCCTGCGATCACTGCTACGCCGACTCCTCTCCCCAGGGCACAGACGGAACGATGACCGTCCAGGACTGGACCGGCGTCGTGGACCAGTTGGCAGCCATGGGCACACGCAATGTGCAGTTCATCGGCGGGGAACCGACGCTGTACCCGCACCTGCCCGAACTGATCACGTACACGCACCGCGCGGGCCTGGAGATCGAAGTGTTCTCCAACATGACCCACATCCGCGACGAACTGTGGTCGACGTTCACGGAGTGCGGCGTCAAACTCGCCACGTCCTACTACTCCGACACCCCGCAGGATCACGACAAGGTCACCGGCCTGCGCGGATCCCACAAGAAGACCCGGGCCAACATCCACAAGGCGGTCGACCTGGGCCTGCCCATCCGCGGGGGCATCGTCGCGGTGCACCAGGACCAGCGCGTCCACGAAGCGCTGAAGGACCTGACGGACCTCGGGGTCCGGCAGGTGGGAGGCGACCGCGTCAGGGCGTTCGGCCGGGCCGGACAGGGCACCGGACCGACCGTGAACGACCTCTGCGGACACTGTGCCCTCGGGCAGTGCGCCATCGGGCCCGAGGGCCAGGTGTGGCCCTGTGTCCTGGGGCGCTTCATCACCCTCGGCAACGTCCTGAAGAACCCGCTCGCCGAGATCTGGGGCAGCCCTCGGACGGCGCGGGCACGCGCGGAGATCGCGGCCGCCCACGGGCTGAAGCCGGCGCAGTCGTGCACGCCCCCGCAGTTCCTGCCGAGCTGCGGGCCCTGCGGCCCGTGCGTCCCTTCGGTGGGTCACTGCGACCCGAAGGAGGCGGACAGCGCGCCGGGCAGGGCTACGATCGGCCCCACCGCCTGAGGGCTGACCAATTCCAGGAGTGGCACATGTCCGGTCATGATGATCACGGCGACGACTTCAGCGCATGGTTGGGGGACGTCCCCACCGGTGCAGCTCACCGTACCGAGGACGAGTGGGCCGTCATCGCCGGATACCTGCGGCACGCGGCCAACAAGCTCGGCCCGGCACTCCCGCTGTGCCTGCCGGGCGAACCGGACGAGTGCGGCCGCACCGCCCATCAGCACGTGCTGGCGTGGGCAGCAGCGGTCAAGGCCGCCGCGCAGCGCATCATCGAACAGTCAGCGCCCACCCCTGCGAACGCGGCGTACACGGCCGGTCCCCTCTACCAGCGCAGGCTGGCGGAGCTCCGCGACCGGGACGCCGCCGCCCTGCCCGCCCAGCAGGCCGCGCGCCACTGACCACGGTCACGCCGGTCACCGCTCGCGCACCGCAGGTCCGGTGCGCGAGCGGAGGCGTTCCTACGCGGTGAGTCCCAGGTAGCGGCGGCCGGTCCGGGCGGACACCCCGAAGTGCGTCCCGACCGTGTCCCCGGTCACCGGTTCGCCGCTCGACTCCAGCGCGGCCACGACCTTTTTCACCTCGTCCGGGTCGGGTCCGCGGTCACGGCCACGCGGCCGTCGCCGAGGGCGGCCGCGGTCATGCTTCCCGGACGGCGCCGACGGATCGGCCACCTCGCTCATCCCCGGGAGTACGGCCATGACCGGCGGCCCGTCCGCACCGTCGCCGACCGTGGCCGTGGCCGTGGCCGTGGCCGAGGCGTCCGTGGCCGCTGGTGCCCCGGGTGCCCGGCAGGCTGGGATATCCGCGGTCGTGTCCGCCTCCGCCGCATCCACAGTGGCCGCCTCGGCCGTGGCCGGAGTGCTCTCGTCCGCGCTGTCCGCCCCGGCCGTGGTGGCCGCCGGAACTTTCGCGGTCACCGGACGGCGGACAGCGGGCATGTGCATCAGGTGTGCGACCACGAGCGGCGGCACGCCGGACACCGCGGCCACCATCCACGCCGACTCGCTCATGTATCCGGCGGCCATCAAATGGGCTGTCATCTGGAAGGCCAGCGCCAGTGCGAGGGCGCCGGCCGCGCCGAGGACCGCGGCCCGGCGTTCCGGTGACCGCTTCGGCGTCTTGTCCGCGACGTACGCCGCCACGGCCCCGTACACCGACACCACCAACGGCATCACCAACGCCACCTCCGGTGACCAGCCCGCGACCACCGCCAGCCGGTACTCACCCGGGGCGGACATCACCAGCGCGCCCGCCAGGACCAGCCACAGGTACCAGGGCATCCGCTCCTCGTTCACTGCCCCGCCTCCCCGTCCGCGCGCAGACCAGCCGCGATCGCCCGCGCGGCGTCGTCGCAGTCCTCACACAGCCACTCACCCAGCCGCACCCGCACGAACGGCCCGTCCGTGCCGCCGCAGTCCCAACACTCCACAGGCCCGAAGTGGTTCACGCCGCCGCCCCCGCCGTGCGCGCACGCAGCAGACCACGGATCGCCGCTCCGCCGCGCAACGCCGCCTCGACGGCCCCCGCCACGCCGGCCCCGGCCTCGTCGCAGCGGCAGGACGGACACAAGGACTCGCCGTCAACCGGCAGGAACAACCGCGGCTGATCGTGATCGCCGCCGCACTCCCGCATATCGGCGACGCGCGGCCTGGACTGCGCCTCGGCCGCCCGGTGGTCGGCGGCGCGCTGCTCAGCGAACGTCGGAGCGGCCGGGCGCTTACGGGTCAGCCGGTCACGGACCAGCCCCGCCGGGGAATGCACCTGATCGGGAAGCCACTGGGTCAGTGCCTCACGGATGTCCGCGACGGTGGCGCCGCGCTGCAACCAGTCCCCGGCCAGAGGCGCCAGGACCCGCACGTCCTGCCCGGACAGGCGCAACCGCGGCTCACCGTGCGAGACCGCCGCCAGCGCTTGCCCGCCGCACTCGACCAGCGGCGCGGGCACCGTGGAGGGTGCCGTGGCCGTCGACGCCGGGGCGGGTGCTGCGGATGGCTGATCGCCCTCCCGCCCTCCCTCGGGCCTCTCGTCCTGTGCGGGGGTCGGCCGACCGGCGACGCCGGGGGAGGGAGGGTTGGGGTTGTTCTCAACAGTCTTCTTAGGGAGACGGCCGACGGCCCGGCCCTTCGGCTCACCGGTGGCCGGAGACTGGTCACTCGGCCGCCCGTCCCGCGCCTGGTCCGCCTCCGTGGCCGTCAACGGCACGTTGCTGATCATCTGCACGGTGGACCAGCGGCCCCCGTCGCCCTGTCGCCGCCACTCGTGCAAGAAGCCTTCGGCGGCAAGCTCACGCTTGGCCCGGGTGAACGCCGACTTTCCGATGCCCGCGCGCTTGGCGGTGTCCGACAGCGCTTCCAGCGCCTCGTCCGCCATCGACAGCGCCCAGGTCAGCAACCGGACTGCGTCCGACGACAGGCGGGGGTGGCGAATGATCTCGTTGGGTACCTGCGAGTAGAAGCGCGCAGGCGAGATAGCATGCCTAAGCATCCCGGGGAACCTCTGATTCCTCGTGGTGTAGACCCCCGGGTGGTGTGTCCAGCACCTCCGGGGGTCGCTTCGTTTTCGGCACGAAGCAACCTGTTGCGGGCACCGTACCCCATCCGCGAACTCCTGTGCACGGCTGGGGCGTCGGGGCTCCGGACCCTGCTCAGGAGGTGCCGAGCGGGGTCCGGAACGGGTTCTCCCCTGGGGAGAATCTGGGGAGAACGGGGGAGCGTTTGGGGAGTGCGGGCCCCCAAAATCCAGCGATGTGGGAAACGCTCTGAAACGCGCTAAGTCGCAGGTCAGGCGGCTGATTGGCGGTATTTCCCCAGGTCAGTCGGGGTCGGGCCGGTTCTTGAGGGGGGAGGCTTGAGCCGTCTTTCTGCGCGGGTTTCTGTGCGTGGTCAACGCGGTTCGGCAGCGGCCTGGTTCACGAGGCCGGGGCGGCCCGGTCCAGCGCGGTCAGCACGTCGTCGACGAGGTCGTCGGTGTCCTCCACCCCGACGGAGAAGCGGATGAAGCCTTCCGGCACGGCGTCGCCGCCCCAGCGGCCGCGGCGCTCGGCCGTGGACCGGACGCCGCCGAAGCTCGTGGCTTCGTCGACAAGGCGCAGGGCGGCGAGGAAACGTTCCGCGTGGGCGCGGTCCGGGAGGCTGAAGGAGACGACGCAGCCGAAGCGCCCGCCGTGCATCTGGCGCGCGGCGAGCTCGTGCGCGGGGTCCGTGGGCAGGCCGGGGTGGCGGAGGCCGGTCACCTCGGGGCGGTCGCGCAGGGCCTTCGCCAGGGCGAGCGCGCTCGCGGCCTGCCGGTCGACGCGCAAGTGGAGGGTGGCCAGCGAACGGTGCGCCAGCCATGCCTCCATGGGCCCGGGGATCGCCCCGGTGACCTTGCGCCATGCCCGTACGCCCGCCGTGAGTCCGGGGGCGAGCGCGGCCACGTAGCCCAGCAGGACGTCACCGTGGCCGGTGAGCGCCTTGGTGCCGCTGGCCACGGAGAAGTCGGCGCCCAGTTCCAGGGGGCGCTGGGCGAGCGGGGTGGCGAGGGTGTTGTCGACGGCGACGAGCGCGCCCTCGCGGTGCGCGGCCTCGGCGAGGCGGCGGATGTCGCACACGTCGAGACCGGGGTTCGACGGCGTCTCGAGCCACAGCAGCCGCGCGCCCTCCAGCGCGGCCAGTTGGGCGTCGCCGCCGGTCGGCGCGGTCCGTACGGTGATGCCGAAGCCCTCCAGCCGCTCCCGCAGGGCGGGCAGCAGCTGATAGCCGTCGCCGGGGAGCACGGCGGTGTCACCGGGGCGCAGCCGCGACAGGAGCACGGCCGAGATCGCCGCCATGCCCGAGGGGAAGACCACGGCCCCGGCCCCGCCGCCGGGGGCCTCCAGCGCGCCGATGGCCTCTTCCAGCGCGGTCCAGGTGGGGTTGGCCTCGCGGCCGTAGGTGTACGGGCCGGCTGCCTCGCCCGGCAGATGGTAGTGGGCGGCGAAGACGGGCCCGGGGAGCGCCGGTTCGCATCGCCGCGGTTCCGGCAGACCTGCCCGTACGGCCCGGGTGCCGTCGCCTGTCATCCGTGCTCCCTCAGGTGGTGCCTCGCGCGCGTGCCGCGCCCGTTGCGTCGGCGGTCCGGCGCGTGCGGCGCCGGAGGGCCGTCAGTCGTTCTCGTCCGGCAGGATCATGTGCATCGCCCACGCCACGATCGAGATGATCACGCCGCCGACCAGGGCGCTCCAGAAGCCCGCCACATGGAAGGCCAGTCCGAGCTTGCCCGCGAGCCAGGACGTCAGCAGCAGCATCAGCGCGTTGATCACGAGCGTGATGAGCCCGAGGGTCAGGATGAAGAGCGGGAACGACAGCAGCTTCACGACCGGCTTGACGATGAAGTTGACCACGCCGAAGACGAGCGCGACGAGAATGAGCGTGAGCACCTTGCGCACGGTGTTCTCACCGGACAGCGTGATGCCCTTGAGCAGCCAGATCGCGACCGCCAGGGCCGCCGCGTTGGCGATCGTCTTGACTACGAAATTCTTCATGGTGAGATCGTTGCAGACGGGATCGGCTGCCGAGGTCCCGCGCTGCGACCCGCGGCGAAGTGACGGCGAGGGACGGTAACGAGGTGGTCGAGAGATGAAGGCGTTCCGGCTGGACGAGCTCGAGGCGGAGCGGGCCGCCAACGAGGGGGCCTATCTGCAGTTCCTGCGCGAGCGGAACATGTCCGTCGGCCTCTACGCGCTGGACGCGGGGGACACCGACCCGCAGACCCCGCACGCGCAGGACGAGGTCTACATGGTCATGAGCGGGCGCGGGGCGATCACGGTGGGGAACGAGACGACCGACGTGGCGCGGGGGAGCGTGGTCTACGTGCCCGCCGGCGTGCCGCACCGCTTCCACCACATCAGCGAGGATCTGAGGGTCCTGGTGGTCTTCTCTCCGCCTGAGAGCTGAGGGTCGCCCCCCGGATCCCGTAGGGGGTCGCTCAGGGACGGACGGGGGCTGCGGGGCCCCCGCCGGCCCACCGGGCCGTCCTAGCATCGAGAGCGAGGCCGGAGCAGTTCCGCTCCGGCTCCACGAAGAGCTCCATGAAGAGCTTCACGCAGAGCTCCACGAAGCGGAAAGCAGGGACGGACGATGGGTGAGAAGGGGATTTTCGCAGGACTCCCGTGGTGGGTGAAGTGGATCGCCGTGCCGGTCCTCGTCCTGATGGTGTTCGGCGGCCTGATCATGACCGCGCTCGGTTTCGTCATCGCGCTGCTCTTCAAGGCGCTGCTGCTGGTGGCGCTCGTCGGCGGCCTGATCTTCGTCGTCAGGAAGTTCACGTCGTCCTCGTCGTCCAAGAGCGACTGGTAACGGCTCCCATCGGTGTGCGGGAGACAGGAGTACGTCACCCGCACCGTCCCTCGGCACCGCCTTCCGACTGTCGCCCACGGTCGGTGTTGACGAATGTGGCGATTTCTCCGCCGTTAAACGCCCGGAACGACTCCGCCCCGTAGTCGAGTCGCTACGCTCCAGAGTCATAGAGCTCGTAAGCTCACTCTCGATCTCTATCGGTATCTGAAATATCACTCCCTGTGATCCATGGATGCCGTCGGACGACGGAGTCTATGGCCATAAGGAGCCAATCCCGGCCAAAACGACGAATCGGGGCATTGGGCGATGCGTGAAACGGTTCAGGCAGAAGTAATCATGACCTTCCTCGTCTCCGAGGAGCTGTCCTTCCGGATTCCGGTCGGGCTGGTCTACGACAGTAGTGACCCTTATGCGGTGAAATTCACCTTTCACCTGCCCGGGGACGCCCCGGTGACCTGGGCATTCGCCCGGGAGCTGCTGCTCGACGGGCTCAGCCAGCCGTCCGGCGAGGGCGATGTGCACATCGCCCCCGCCTCCACCGAGCACCTCTCGGACGTCTTCATCAGACTGCAAGTGGGCTGCGAAGGGGCCCTGTTCCGCGCCGGGGCGGCGCCCCTGGTGGCGTTCCTCGACCGGACCGACCGCATCGCGCCCCTCGGCGAGGAGCGCTCGGTCGCGGACTTCGAGTACGACCTCGCCGCCGCTCTCGACAACATCCTCGCCGGCAACCCCGAGGGGCAGAACGCTGGTTAGCGGCCCGGAACGGCTCCGTCGTCCTTCTGGAGCGGCACCCGCTCCGCGCGGGGCGCCGCGCCCTGCGGCGCGGACGCGGGACCCCGGCCCGCCGGGCTGCCCGTAGTGCCGTTGCCGTTGCCCATGTCGTTGCCGGCGCCGTCGGCCGCCGGGCCGCCGAGGCCGGTCGCCCCCGGGCCCTGTGCCGTGCCCATGCTCGCGAGCAGCTGCCGTGCCAGGCCCAGGCCCGTGCCGCCCATCGTCAGGGCCTTCGCGAAGAGGTCGGACATGCCGTCCGCACCGTTCAACAGCACCATATGATCGACGTTTCCGAAGGCCTCCGCCCCGGCCCGCACGATCTCCGGCCAGTTCTCGGCCAGTTGCTGGGCGACCACCGCCTCCTGGTTCTCCGCCAGGGCAGCCGCCCTGGCCTTGATCGCCTCCGCCTCGGCCAGACCCTGCGCCCTCGCCGCCTCGGCCGCCGCCAGACCCCTGGCCTGCGCGGCCGCGGCCTCGGCCTCACCGGTCGCCCGGGTCGCCGCGGCGGCCGCGGCACCGCGCGCCTTGGTGGCCTCCGCCTCCGCGCCCGCCGCCGTCTTCACCCGCGTCGCCTCGGCGGCCGCCGCCAGCTCCGTCTCCCGGGCCTTCGCCTGCGCCGCGGAGATCCGGGCGTCACGCTCCGCCTCGGCCAGCGTCCGCTTCTCGTACGCCGCGGCGTCCGCCGGCTTGCGGACGTCCGCCTGGAGCTGCTGCTCCTTGCGCTGCGCCGCGAGCTCGGCGACCCGCGTCTCCTGGACCACGACCTCCTGCTGCGCCGCCGCCTCCGCCAGCGGGCCCGCCTGCCGGGCCTTGGCCGCTGCGCTGTCCCGCTCGGCCTGATAGCCGGCCCGCAGGATCTCGCTGTCGCGGGTCGCCTCCGACATCCGGGCGGCGGCCTGCTGCTCCGCCTCCGTGGCCAGCCGGTCGGCCTCGGCCTGGGCTATCCGGGCGTCCCGGTGCACGGCGGCCGCGTGCGGCGCGGAGAGGTTCTTGATGTAGCCCGTGGGGTCCTGGATCTCGTGGATCTGCAAGGAGTCGATGATCAGACCCAGCTTCTCCATCTCGGTGCCCGAGGCTGCCCGGGTCTCGCCGGTCAGCCGCTCGCGGTCGCGGATCATGTCCTCGACCGTCAACCCGCCGACGATCGAGCGCAGGTGACCCGCGAAGACGTTGTGCACCCGGTCGCCCATGTGCTTCTGCTGGTCGAGGAAGCGGCGGGCGGCGTTCGCGATCGACACGAAGTCGTCGCCCACCTTGAATATCACCACGCCGTGCACCTTGAGCGGGATGCCCTGCTGGGTGACGCAATCCACGTTCAGCTCGGCCTCGTTGAGATCCAGCGACAGCTTCCGCACCACCTGCACGCCGGGCAGAACGAGCGTGCCCCGCCCGGTGACGATCCGGAAGCCCATGCCTTCTTCCAGACCCTCGGTGCGGTGCTTGGAACCGGAGATGACCAGCGCCTCATTGGGCTCCGCCACCCGCCACATCAGCTTGAACAGCCCGATCACGACGGCCATGCCGACGACGACGGCCCCCGCCACGATGCCGATGAGCATCGCTCATCCCCCCTTTGACGGCTCCTGGGTGCGGAGCCTGTGATCGAAAGTGTGCGCCCGCGCAGGCCGGTGGTGAAGAGGCCCGGGAGTCTTGGCGTTTTCTTGACGCCTGGCACCCCGCGAACCCCGCGCACCCCCGGCGGATCAGCCGTACGCGGCCGCCACATAGACCGTGCGCGGCGGCTGATACTCCACGATCACCACCACCGTGCCCCGCTCCAGGCGCTCGCCCGCCTCCACCGCGTACGCCAGGAACGCCTCCGCACCGCCCCTGACCCGCACGATCACCTCGCCGACCAGCCCCGGGCCGACCGTCCCCGTCACCCTGCCCTGCTCACCGATCACCGGCTCCCCCTCCCGCGATCACTTCGCCCGGCGGCGCCTCCCGCCCCGGGACGCCCCCCGCGCCCTCGGACCGCTCTTCGCCCGCGTCTTCGTATTGTGCCGGTCGGCACTGACAACGAGCGCCGCCAGCGCGGTCGTCACCGGCACCGAGGCCACCAACCCGATGCTGCCGACCAGCGTGCGCACGATCTCCTCCGCGACGATCTCGCTCGTCGCGACCCGCCCGATCCCGCTGTCCGCGATCGAGAACAGCAGCATCAGCGGCAGCGACGCGCCCGCGTACGCCATCACCAGGGTGTTGACCACCGACGCGATGTGGTCGCGCCCGATGCGCATCCCCGAGCCGTAGAGCTTGCGCCAACTCGCGCTCGGATCCGCCTCCTTCAGCTCCCACACCGCCGACGTCTGCGTCACCGTGACGTCGTCGAGCACGCCCAGGGAGCCGATGATGATCCCGGCGAGCAGCAGGCCGCGGATCTCGATCTCGGGGTAGAGGCCGTGCACCAGGCCGGTCTGGTCGTCGGTGTCACCCGTCAGGTGCGCCCACTGCGTGAACAGCGCGCCGAGCAGCCCGATGAGCATCAGGGAGGTGAGCGTGCCGACGACCGCCACGGACGTCCGCGCGTTGAGGCCATGACACATGTAGAGCGCGATCAGCATGATCGCGCTGCCGCCGACCACAGCCACCAGCAACGGGTCCGAACCGTGCAGGATCGCGGGGAGGATGAACAGCGTCAGCACCCCGAAGCTGACCACCAGGGCGACCAGCGCGAAGACCCCGCGCAGCCGGCCGACCACCACGACGGCCAGCGCGAACAGCCCGGCGAGCAGCGCCATGGGCAGCGTCCGGTCCACGTCGGTGACCGCGTACTGGAGGTTCTTGGGCGCCTTCGGCGCGTACGCCAGGACGACTCCCTGGCCCACCGTGTAGTGCCGCGAGGCGCTCGGCTGCACGAGCTCGGTGAAAGTGCGGCCCTTGTCCGGGCCCGAGGTCACCTCGATCTCCGACTTCTCGCACGGCCCCTGCGCCGCGGGCGGTCCGCCGCCCGGCTGCGGGGACTGCTGCTGCGGTGTGGCGCCCGCCTTGGAGCAGTCGATCTCCTCGATCTTCACCACTCGCCCCGACCGCGTCTGCTGGTCGAGACCGAGCCCGGAGTGCTTGTGGGGCGGCGCCCCGCCCGGCCACATCACGATCAGCCCCGCGAGCACCGCGACGGCGAAGGGGATGAGCACGGCCGCGATCACCTTGCGCAGGTGCGCGGAGACGGGCGTGGGCGGGCCGTGGCTGTGCGAGTGGCCGTGGGAATGACCATGTGAGGAGGCATGGGAGTGATGGCCGTGAGGCAGGGGGCGGGGGAGGTCGGTGGGGGACTGCGGTTCCGTGGGGGTCACGTCACGCATCATCGCAACCCCCTCTGGTCCTCCGTACGGGGGAAGCGCTAGCGTGGTGGCACCTTTGCAATCGCGGGAGCTCGGAGCACCGGGCTGAGAGGGCGCTGACCTCCGTACGGCTGGCACGTACGGGAATCGCTGCGTCGACCGCCGAACCTGTTACCGGGTAATGCCGGCGTAGGGAGTTCTGGTCTCATGACCTCGCAGGATGCACGCACGTCCGAAACCGGTCCGATCGGCTGGCACAAGGACTACGTGACCGGCTCGCGGCCGGACCTCAGGGTTCCGGTGCGGCGGGTGCATCTCACCAACGGGCAGGACGTACGGCTGTACGACACCTCCGGCCCGTACACCGACCCGGCCGTCGAGACGGACGTCCGCCGTGGCCTCCAGCCGCTGCGGGAGAGCTGGATCATCGGCCGCGGTGACACCGAGGAGTACGCGGGGCGCCCGATGCGCCCCGAGGACGACGGCCTCAAGCACACCTCTCCGCGCGGGGGGCTGAAGAACCTCGACGCGGTCTTCCCCGGCCGCCCGCGCCAGCCCCGCCGGGGCCGGTCCGGCGCCGCGGTGACCCAGCTCGCGTACGCCCGGCGCGGTGAGATCACCGAGGAGATGGAGTACGTGGCCCTCCGGGAGAACGTCTCCCCGGAGACCGTCCGCGAGGAGATCGCGGCCGGCCGGGCCGTGCTCCCCGCCAATGTGAACCACCCGGAGATCGAGCCGATGATCATCGGCAAGAAGTTCCTGGTCAAGGTGAACGCCAACATCGGCAATTCCGCCGTCACCTCCTCGATCGAGGAGGAGGTCGAGAAGATGACCTGGGCGACCCGCTGGGGCGCCGACACGGTCATGGACCTCTCGACCGGCCGCAACATCCACACCACCCGCGAGTGGGTGCTGCGCAACTCCCCCGTGCCGATCGGCACCGTGCCGCTCTACCAGGCCCTGGAGAAGGTCGACGGCAAGGCCGAAGAGCTCACCTGGGAGATCTACAAGGACACGGTCATCGAGCAGGCCGAGCAGGGCGTGGACTACATGACCGTCCACGCGGGCGTGCTGCTGCGCTACGTCCCGCTGACGGCGCGCCGCAAGACCGGCATCGTCTCGCGCGGCGGCTCGATCATGGCCGCCTGGTGCCTGGCGCACCACAAGGAGTCGTTCCTCTACGAGAACTTCGAGGAGCTCTGCGAGATCCTCGCCTCGTACGACGTGACGTACTCCCTCGGCGACGGCCTGCGCCCCGGTTCGATCGCGGACGCCAACGACGAGGCGCAGTTCGCCGAGTTGAGGACGCTGGGCGAGCTCAACACGATCGCCAAGCGGCACAACGTACAGACGATGATCGAGGGCCCGGGGCATGTCCCGATGCACAAGATCAAGGAGAACATCGACCTCCAGCAGGAGATCTGCGAGGAGGCGCCGTTCTACACGCTCGGCCCGCTGACGACCGACGTCGCGCCCGCGTACGACCACATCACCTCGGGCATCGGCGCGGCGATGATCGCCTGGTGGGGCACGGCGATGCTCTGCTACGTCACGCCCAAGGAGCACCTGGGCCTGCCGGACCGCGACGACGTCAAGACCGGTGTGATCACGTACAAGATCGCGGCGCACGCGGCGGACCTCGCCAAGGGGCACCCGGGCGCGCAGGAGTGGGACGACGCGCTGTCCGACGCCCGCTTCGAGTTCCGCTGGGAGGACCAGTTCAACCTGGCGCTCGACCCGGACACGGCACGTGCCTTCCACGACGAGACGCTGCCGGCGGAGCCCGCGAAGACGGCGCACTTCTGCTCGATGTGCGGGCCCAAGTTCTGCTCGATGAAGATCTCGCAGGACATCCGCCGTGAGCACGGCGGGGAGCTCGCCGTCGATCCCGAGGCGGGGATGGCGGAGAAGTCCAAGGAGTTCGCGGCGGCGGGCAACCGCGTCTATCTGCCGATCGCCGACTAGGAGTTCAGCCGCACGGTCCGAGAGGCCCCGGCCGGTGTCGGGGCCTCTCGCGTGTGCCGTGCCGCGGGCCGGCGGTCAGCCCGGACGGTTGTCCGGGCCGCCGTAGTCCGGGCTGGTGAAGTCGGGGCTGGTGTAGCGCGGGCGGACGTGCGGGGAGGACTCGCTGTCGGGGCTGGTGAAGCCGGGGCGCGAGTACCCAAGGGTCGGGGTGCGGCTGTGGTTCTCGTGCTGCCTCGGGACGTACGAAGACGGCGTGTTGAGCGGGGCGTTGGCCAGGGCTTCCCGGAGGAAGGGCAGTATGCCGCGGTGGAGCAGCGCCTGCCGCCATGCCTCCCCGGCCCGGTCGGCCTCCTCGCTCAGCCCGGCTCCCCGGGCGTCCGTCCCCTCGCCGACGCCGTTGCGCAGGGCGGTCACCACCATGCCGATCATGGCGACGAACGCACCGGCGGCGGTGAGCCCGGCGAACCACCAGCCGATGGTGATCATTGGCTCGCCGACAGACGGGTTGGAGCCGACCGTCCGCAGGACGTAGCCGACGAGGAGGAAGATCAGGGCGGCGATCCCGGCGAGCACGGGAGCCAGCACGGCGACGACCGCTCCGGCGCCCGCGCCGGAGGATTCCACGACCTCGCTGTCCGCGACGCCGAATCCGTCGGGGGCGCTTTCATCACCGTGCACGCCCCCGGCGCTCACGTTTTGGGGGTGCATGCTCGCGGAGAGCGCACGCAGAGCGTCGCGCGCCCTTACGTAGTTCTGGTATTCGGTGGTCGCGCACGCCGAGATGGCGGTCATGGCATTGAGCGCCATGGTGCGCAACTGTTCTGCATTGAGCCGCTGTCCTATCGCGGCGGCCAGTTCCGGGTCATGGTCGGCGGTACGCAGCGCCTGGTCGAGAACCCGCTCGAATTCCGGGCGGTCCTCGGCCAGCAGGTGCGGAGCGCTGTTCATGTGCATCCCCCGATGCTCCGTAGGGCCTTCTTGCCGGCTTACACCGGGCAGTGGGCGGAAACGGAGGAGAGCCTGCTACGGATAAGCCGATGGTAGAGCGGTACCGGCGCACGGTGACAGTGTGTTTCGGGAATTGCCCCGCGCCGGTGGAACTCCCTACCTGCCCGTGGACCTACCCCCTGAACCCTCATCCACCCAGCGGAAGTTGCACCACCAGCAGTTTTCCGGCCATCGTGACCCCTCCGTCCATCGCCAGTGCGAGCCCGTCCGCATAGAGATGCGGACCGTCGACGGCGGGCGTGCCGCCCTCCTCGCCGTCCGCGTCCTCCGCGCCGACCTCGCCCAGGAGATACGGGATCGGGCTGTGGCCGTGCACCAGCCGGCGGCCGCCGTAGGTGTCCAGCAGCTCCCGTACGGCCAGCGGGCCGGCCTCGTCGCGGAAGGCGAACCGCTTGGTGAACTTCCGGAAGAGGTCCCAGCACTCGTCGGGGTCGTTGCGCTGGAGCGCCTCGGTGACGGCGTCGTTGACGGCCTCGATGGAGTCGCCGTAATCCAGATAGGCGGTGGTGTCGGAGTGCACCAGCAGGTGCCCGTCCTCCTCCGCCATGGCGTCGAGCCGCGACATCCACTGGAGGTGGTGGTCCTCCAGGCGCTCCATGTCGGTGCGCTGGCCGCCGTTGAGCAGCCAGGCCGCCTGGAAGGAGGCTGTTCCCGCACCGGAGTTGACCGGCGTGTCGGAGAACCGCTTGGCGCCGATGATCAGCAGCTCGTGGTTGCCCATGAGGGCCTTGCAGTAGCCGCCGGCGGCCGCGGCCTCGGCGGACAGCCGCATCACGAGGTCGATCACGCCGACGCCGTCCGGGCCGCGGTCGGTGAAGTCGCCGAGGAACCACAGGCGGGCGTTGCCCGCGCACCAGCTGCCGTTCGCGTCGATGAGGCCCTGGGCCTCCAGCGCGGCGTGCAGCTGGTCGAGATAGCCGTGGACGTCGCCCACGACGTAGAGCGGGCCGAGGCCGGGCCGCGGGGCCGCGTGGTGCTCGGCGAGGGGCGTCAGCGCGACGGTCGGCACGTCGTCGGGGACGGCCTGGCCGATCACGGGCAGGTCGCGCTCGGTGGGGGTGTAGCCCTCCGGCGCGTCCACCGGCGGCTGCGCGGGCGGGGCCGCGTGATCGTACGGAGGCATGGGGGCATGCGGAGGGGGCGCGGCATACCCGGGGAAGGGCGGCATCGCCGCCGTGGTCCGTGCCGCGGGTCCCTGACCGGCCCCCTGAGTCATCGACCCCTCCACCATCGCGCCGCCGTGCACCTTGTGGACCTTGCCTGGTCGACGGCGGTCCGTGGTGTCGTGCGCCCATCATAGGAATGACCGTCGCGCCTTGTGACGCACCAGGGGCCGTCAATCGGGGCGGGAGGGTGCGCGCGGCGGTCATTTCTCCCCAATTGAGTCATTCGCCCCCGGGTCTCCGCGCTCCTGCGCCCCTCCGCACGGTTTTGGCAAAGGTGTGGCGGCCAGGAGACGGCGCGTTGACCCCGAGGGGCCCATGCGGTGGCCCTCAGTCCGGGGCGGGACCGCGCGGCGGGCTGACCGTGGTGCGCGGGCGGCGGCGCTGGGAGGACGTCCGGACGATGAGTTCGGTCGGTATCACCTGCTCGACCGGGTGCCCGCTGTCGAGCCCTTCGATGGCGTCGATGAGGAGCTGGACGACCGCTGTCCCGATGCGCCGGGGCTTGAGCGACAGGGTGGTGACGGGCGGCTCGGTGGCGGCGTAGACGGTGGACTCGCTGCAGCAGACGAGCAGGAGGTCGTCCGGGACGCGCAGGCCGTAGCGGCGGGCGGCGGCGAGCAGGTCCGTGCCGTTGGGGTCGAAGAGGCCGTAGACGGCGTCCGGCCGGTCGGGCCGGGCGAGCAGCCGGTCGGCCGCGACGGCGCCCGCGCAGGGGTCGTGGGCGGGGTACTTCTCGTAGACCGGGTCCTGGCCCGCGCGCTCGCACCAGTGCAGGTAGGCGTGGGTGGAGAGCCGGGTGTACGTGTCGGTGGTGGTGCCCGTCAGCAGGCCGATCCGGCGGGCGCCGGCCGCGGCGAGGTGGTCGAGGATGCCGACGACGGCGGCCTCGTGATCGTTGTCGACCCACGCGGTGACCGGGAGGCTGCCCGCGGGGCGGCCGTCGGAGACCACCGGGATGCCCTGGCGGACCAGTTCGGAGACGACCGGGTCGTGGTCGGAGGGGTCGACGACGACGGTGCCGTCGAGCGCGACGTTGGACCACACGTCGTGGCGTGAGGTGGCGGGGAGGATGACCAGGGCGTAGCCGCGGGCCAGCGCGGCGGAGGTGGCGGCCCTGGCCATCTCGGCGAAGTACGCGAACTCAGTGAAGGTGAAAGGTTCATCCCCGTACGTGGTCACGGTCAGGCCGATGAGCCCGGACTTGCCCGTGCGGAGGGTGCGGGCCGCGGCGGACGGGCGATAGCCCAGCCGGTCGGCGACCTCGCGGACATGGCGGCGGGTCGCGTCCGGTAGCCGGCCCTTGCCGTTGAGCGCGTCGGAGACGGTCGTGATCGAGACGCCGGCGGCGGCGGCCACGTCCCGGATGCCCGCCCGTCCGTGCCGGCTGCCCCTGCGGGCTGGTTCGGCCCGGCTCACCTGGTGCTTCCCTGCTGCTGTCATGGCGAGCCGATAGTAGGGCTCGGAATGTCCATGAGCAGGGGGCTCCATTTGCCTGTTGACAGGCACGTTTCTGCAAGCACAATTCCGCCCAATGACCATGGAAACACAGAGAGTTGTCCGGGTCGACGGTGAACCATTGGCCTCTGGCATATCCGCCTCCGGTTATCACCCGAGGTCTCGAAGAGGTCTCAACTCACCTGCATGGGTGATGCGCGCCACGGCGCCCGCCACCGGCGTGCAGGACTTTCAGGAGCGCTCCCCCTGCTCTGGACGCCGCCCCGGTGAATCCTCTTAAGGTGTGCAGTATTCATGTCCGCTATTCGTGTGCGGCCTGCCCGTGCGGGTGCGAGCGCACGGGATGTCGAGGAGGACCCGCGGTGACCGAGAAGACCCCGAGGCTGCGCCCCGCCCTGGACGGCGTGCCCACCTACAAGCCGGGCCGGCCCGCCGCCGCGGGTGGCCCCGTCGCGTACAAGCTGTCCTCCAACGAGAACCCCTATCCGCCGCTGCCCGGCGTGCTGGAGACGGCGGTCGAGGCCGCGGGCACCATCAACCGCTACCCCGACATGGCCTGCACGGCGCTGACGGCCGAGCTCGCGGACCGTTTCTCGGTGCCGGTGACGCACCTGGCGACCGGCACCGGCTCGGTGGGCGTCGCGCAGCAGCTGGTGCAGGCCACCTCGGGGCCGGGCGACGAGGTGATCTACGCCTGGCGGTCGTTCGAGGCGTACCCGATCATCACCCAGGTGTCCGGCGCCACGCCGGTGCAGGTCCCGCTGACGGGCGACGAGGTCCACGACCTCGACGCGATGCTGGCCGCGATCACCGACCGGACCCGGCTGATCTTCGTCTGCAACCCCAACAACCCCACCGGCACCGTGGTGCGCCGGGCCGAGCTGGAGTCCTTCCTGGACCGGGTGCCCGCCGATGTGCTGGTCGTGCTCGACGAGGCGTACATCGAGTTCGTCCGCGACGCGGACGTCCCCGACGGCCTCGACCTTTACCGGGACCGTCCGAACGTCTGCGTGCTGCGCACCTTCTCCAAGGCGTACGGGCTGGCCGGGCTGCGGATCGGCTTTGCCGTCGCGCACGAGCCCGTCGCGGCGGCGCTGCGCAAGACCGCCGTCCCGTTCGGCGTGAGCCACATCGCGCAGGAGGCGGCGATCGCCTCGCTGCGGAGCGAGGACGCGCTGCGGGAGCGGGTGCAGGCACTGGTGGAGGAGCGCGCCCGGGTCGTCGATGCGCTGACCGGGCAGGGCTGGACGGTGCCGGAGACGCAGGCCAACTTCGTGTGGCTGCGGCTGGGGGAGCGCACGGCGGAGTTCGCGGCGGCGTGCGAGCGTGCGGGCGTGGTCGTACGGCCGTTCCCGGGCGAGGGCATCCGCGCGACGATCGGCGAGACGGCGGCGAACGACCTCTTCCTCGAAGTGGCGGGGGCGTTCCGCAAGGAGCTGTAGAAGGCGGTGCCTTCGGGCGGGCCGGGGTGTGCGGGAGGACCGCGCGCCCCGGCCCGCCGTCGTTGCGGGCTCACCGCCCGGGCCGCCGCCGGCCGTTCCGCGGGGCGAAGCCGGCGTTCCGGATTTGGCCGAAGGGCATCGGGTCCCCGGCTGAGGGGACCCCCTTGTCGAGCGCGAAAACCTGTGCGTCATAATTGCTTGTGAATGTGAACGCGTTCACAAGCATGCCCTTTACCTCCCGTTTTCGTTGGGGCGAAAGGGGCATATCGCCGATGCGTGAGGCGTCGGTGACGCAAGAGGCAAGGAGAGACCGCGTGAACCTCGCTTTGGCGCCGGAGACGCTGGCGCGCTGGCAATTCGGCATCACCACCGTCTACCACTTTCTCTTCGTCCCGCTCACGATCAGTCTCGCGGCGATCACCGCCGGGCTGGAGACGGCCTGGGTCCGTACCGGCAAGGACAAGTACTTCCACGCGACGAAGTTCTGGGGAAAGCTCTTCCTGATCAACATCGCGATGGGTGTCGTCACTGGCATCGTGCAGGAGTTCCAGTTCGGCATGAACTGGTCCGACTACTCGCGCTTCGTCGGTGACGTCTTCGGCGCGCCGCTCGCGATGGAGGCCCTGCTGGCCTTCTTCTTCGAGTCCACCTTCATCGGCCTGTGGATCTTCGGCTGGGACAAGCTGCCCAAGAAGATCCACTGCGCGTGCATCTGGATCGTCGCCGTCGGCACGGTGCTCTCCTCGTACTTCATCCTGGCGGCCAACTCCTGGATGCAGCACCCGATCGGCTATGCCATCGACAAGGCGACGGGGAAGGCGCGGCTCACCGACATCTGGGCCGTACTCACCCAGAACACCACCCTGGTCGTCGTCTTCCACACGCTCACCGCCGCGTTCCTCACCGGTGGCGCGTTCGTCGTCGGCATCGCCTCCTTCCACCTGTGGCGCGCCAAGCGCAAGCAGCTGCGGGGCGAGGAGCTCGGCGAGAAGCAGCGGTCGCAGGTCGGCGCCATGCGGGCCTCGCTGCGCGTCGGCCTGGTGGTCGCGGTCATCGCCGGCCTGGGCACCGCCCTGAGCGGTGACAGCCTCGGCAAGGTGATGTTCGAGCAGCAGCCGATGAAGATGGCCGCCGCCGAGGCGCTGTGGGAGACCCAGGCGCCCGCGCCCTTCTCGGTCTTCGCGGTCGGCGATGTCAGCAAGGGCCACAACAGCGTGGAGATAGAGGTCCCGGGCATCCTCTCCTTCCTCGCCCACAGCAACTTCTCCGAGGCGGTCCCCGGCATCAACGACGTCGCCGCGCAGGAGGCCGCGCGGTACGGCGGAAAGCCGGACGACTACATCCCCAGCATCTTCATGACCTTCTGGGGCTTCCGGCTGATGATCGGCTTCGGGATGACCTCCTTCGTCGCCGCGCTCATCGGCCTGTGGACCACCCGGAAGAAATTCTGGCTCGACCCGGAGTTCCGCACGGGCGACAACGAGGTGCCGCGGCTGATGCTCACGCGCACCCGTGAGATGAGCCCCTTCTTCACCGCCTGGTCCTGGCGCATCGGCCTGCTCACCATGGGCTTCCCGCTCATCGCCAACTCCTTCGGCTGGATCTTCACCGAGATGGGCCGCCAGCCGTGGGCCGTCTACGGGCTGATGAAGACCGGCAACGCCGTCTCCCCCGGCGTCAGCCAGGCCGAAGTGCTCACCTCCATGGGCGTCTTCACCCTGCTGTACGGCGTGCTGGCGGTGGTCGAGGTCAAGCTGCTCGTGAAGTACGCCAAGGCGGGCCCCGACACGGACGAGAAGCCGCCCACGGAGGACCCGAGGCTGCGCCTGCCGTCCGGGGGATCCGGGGCGGAGCGGTCCGAGGACGCCGACAAGCCGATGACCTTCGCGTACTGACGCGGCGGCGGAACGAAGGACAACGAACCATGCACCTCCACGACTTCTGGTTCCTGCTGATCGCCGTCCTGTGGACCGGCTACTTCTTCCTCGAGGGCTTCGACTTCGGCATCGGCGTCCTCACCAAGATCCTGGCCAAGGACCGCACCGAGCGCCGGGTGCTGATCAACACGATCGGGCCCGTCTGGGACGGCAACGAGGTCTGGCTGATCACCGCGGCCGGCGCGACCTTCGCCGCCTTCCCCGACTGGTACGCCACCCTCTTCAGCGGCTTCTACCTGCCCTTCCTCGCCATCCTGGTCTGCCTGATCGTGCGCGGCGTCGCCTTCGAGTACCGCCACAAGCGGACCGGTGAGCGGTGGCAGCGCAACTGGGAGCACGCGATCTTCTGGTGCTCGCTGCTGCCCGCCTTCCTGTGGGGGCTCACCTTCGCCAACATCGTCCGCGGGGTGCCGATCGGCTCGGACAAGAACTTCAACGGCACGCTCCTCGACCTCTTCGGCCCGTACGCCCTCCTGGGCGGCGTCCTCACGCTCGTGCTCTTCACCTTCCACGGCGCGGTCTTCGCGGCCCTGAAGACGGCGGGCGCGATCCGCCACCGGGCCAGGTCCTACGCGACGGTGTTCGGCATGACCGCGGGCGTGCTCGCCGTGGCCTTCCTCGGCTGGACCCAGGCCGAATCGGGCAACGGGCGCAGCCTGGCCGCCTTGATCGTCGCCGTGGTCGCCCTGGGCATGGCGCTGGTGATGAACCACGCGGGGCGCGAGGGCTGGTCGTTCGCCTTCTCGGGGGTGACGGTCGCGGCGGTCTTCGCCCTGGTCTTCCTCGCTCTCTTCCCCGATGTCATGCCGTCCTCGGTCAACCCGGCGTGGAGCCTCACCGCGGCCGAGGCCGCCTCCAGCCCGTACACGCTGAAGATCATGACGTGGGTCGCGGTCCCCATGACGCCCCTGATCATCGGCTACCAGGCGTGGACCTACTGGGTCTTCCGCAAGCGGATCGGCACCCAGCACATCCCGGCACCCGCCGGCCACTAGGACGGAACGCGCATGAAGCCCGTCGACCCCCGACTGCTCAAGTACGCCTCCGCGACCCGCCGCTTCCTGATGGCCTCCGTCGTGCTCGGGCTGGCGGGGGCCGGCCTGGTCATCGCCCAGGCGATGCTGATCGCCGAGGTGGTGACCGAGGCCTTCCGGCACGGCCGGTCCACCGGTGACCTGGCCACCCGGCTGGCGCTGCTGGCCGCCGTGGCCCTGGGCCGGGCGGCGGTCACCTGGCTCACCGAGCTGACCGCGCACCGGGCGAGCGCGGCCGTGAAGTCCGAACTGCGGCTGCGGCTGCTGACACGGGCCACCGCGCTCGGGCCGGAGGGGCCGGCCGCGGGGCGGACCGGTGAGCTGGCGACCCTCGCGACGCGGGGGATCGACGCGCTGGACGACTACTTCGCCCGCTATCTGCCCCAGCTCGGCCTCGCGGTCGTCGTGCCGGTGGCCGTGCTCGCGCGTATCGTCACGGCGGACTGGCTCTCCGCGCTGGTCATCGTCCTCACGCTGCCGCTCATCCCCCTCTTCATGATCCTCATCGGCTGGGCGACGCAGTCCCGGATGGACAAGCAGTGGCGGCTGCTGTCCCGGCTCTCCGGCCACTTCCTCGACGTCGTCGCCGGGCTGCCCAC
The DNA here is from genome assembly GCF_042895325.1 of Streptomyces sp. NPDC001407. NCBI lineage: Bacteria > Bacillati > Actinomycetota > Actinomycetes > Kitasatosporales > Streptomycetaceae > Streptomyces > Streptomyces sp. NPDC001407. The sequence goes on along the minus strand of NZ_JBIAWF010000010.1, from coordinate 57,478 downwards.
CCTCAAGGTCTTCGGCCGCGCCAAGGCGCAGGCCGAGTCGATTCGCGCGATCACCTCCGACTACCGGCGCGCCACCCTGCGGACGCTGCGCATCGCCTTCCTCTCCTCCTTCGCGCTGGAGCTGCTGGCCACGCTCTCGGTGGCCCTGGTCGCGGTGGGCATCGGCATGCGGCTCGTGCACGGCGAACTCGATCTGGAGACCGGCCTGATGGTGCTGGTCCTGGCGCCCGAGGCGTATCTGCCGCTGCGGCAGGTGGGCGCGCAGTACCACGCGGCGGCGGAGGGCCTGGCGGCCGCCGACCGGGTCTTCGCGGTGCTGGAGACCGAGCCCGCCCCGGCCGGCACCCGGCCCGCCCCCGACGCCCGGACCGCGACCCTGACGGTCGACCGGCTGGTGGTGCGGCACGAGGGGCGGGCCGAACCCTCCCTGGCCGAGACGTCGTTCGAGGTGCGGCCGGGGGAGACGGTCGCGCTCGTGGGCCCCAGCGGCTCCGGGAAGTCCACGCTGCTGAACGTCCTGCTCGGATTCGCGCGCCCGGCTGCCGGGCGGGTGCTCGTGGGTGGCACGGACCTGTCATCGCTCTCCCCTGGAAGCTGGCGGGACCAGGTGGCCTGGGTCCCGCAACGACCCCATCTCTTCGCCGGGACAGTCGCCGAGAACGTACGACTGGCACGGCCCGAGGCGACGGACGCGCAGGTGCGCGAAGCACTGCGCGCGGCCGGCGCCCTCGACTTCGTCTCCATGCTGCACCACGGCACTGACACCCGCCTCGGCGAGGACGGCGCCGGGCTCTCCGCCGGTCAGCGGCAACGCATCGCGCTGGCACGGGCGTTCCTCGCCGACAGGCCCGTCCTGCTCCTCGACGAGCCCACCGCCAACCTCGACGGCGAGACCGAGGCCGCCGTGGTCGAGGCCGTGCGCCGGCTCGCCGAGGGCCGGACCGTCCTGCTCGTCGTGCACCGCCCGGCGCTGCTCGCGGTCGCCGACCGCGTCGTCCGCGTCGATCCCCGGCCCGTGGAGCGGCGGGCGGTGGCCCCTGCGGCCCCGCCCGCACGGCCTGAGCGCCAGAGCGCGGTGGCGGACGACGCGGGCGCGTACGACGTGCCGGGCGAGCCCCTGCCCGTACGCGGCGCGGGGGCACTGACCCGGGTGCGGGCCACCGGGAAGCCGCTGCGGGCGCGGTTCGCGCTCTCGCTGCTGCTGGGCGCCATGGCCCTCGGCAGCGCCGTCGGCCTGATGGGCGTCTCCGGCTGGCTCATCTCGCGGGCGTCCCAACAGCCGCCCGTGCTCTATCTGATGGTGGCCGTCACCGCAACCCGCGCGTTCGGAATCGGACGCGCCGTCTTCCGCTACGCCGAGCGCCTCGTCTCCCACGACGCCGCGCTGCGCGCCCTCGCGGGGCTGCGGGTCGAGGTCTACCAGCGGCTGGAGCGCCTGGCGCCCGCCGGGCTGCGGGACACCCGGCGGGGCGACCTGCTCTCGCGGCTCGTCGCGGACGTGGACGCCCTCCAGGACTACTTCCTGCGCTGGCTGCTGCCCGTGTGCTCGGCCGTCGCCGTGGGCATCGCCTCGGTCGCCTTCACGGCGTGGCTGCTGCCTGAGGCCGGTCTGCTGCTGGCCCTCGGTCTGCTGGCCGCCGGAGTGGCGGTGCCCGCGCTGTCCGGCGCGTTCGCCCGGCGCGCGGAGCGGCAACTGGCGCCCGCACGCGGTGCGTTGTCGACCCAGGTCGTCGACGTCCTGGCGGGCACGGCGGAACTGACGGTCGCGGGTGCCCTGCCCGCCCGGCTGACGCGGCTGCGCGAGGCGGACGGGGTGCTCACCGGGATCGCCCGCCGGGCCTCCGCCGCCACCGCACTCGGCTCCGGGCTCTCCGCCCTCGCCTGCGGCCTGACCGTGGCGGCCGCCGCCTGGGCGGGCGTGAGCGCGATCCACGACGGCCGGCTGGGTGGTGTGTGGCTCGCGGTGGTGGTGCTCATGCCGCTGGCCGTGTTCGAGGCGGTGACCGGACTGCCGCTCGCCGTGCAGTACCGGCAGCGCGTACGGCGGTCCGCGGAGCGGGTGTACGAGGTGCTGGACGCGCCTGTGCCCGTACGGGAAGGCACGGACGAGGCCCCTGCGTCCCCGTTCCCGCTGCGGGTGACGGGGCTGGGCGCGCGGTATCCGGGGCAGTCCGCGCCGGCTCTGGAGGGGTTCGGCATGGAGCTCGTACCGGGCCGCCGGGTCGCGGTCGTGGGTCGCTCCGGGGCGGGCAAGACCACGCTCGCCCAGGTGCTGCTGCGCTTCCTGGACGCGGAGTGCGGGACGTACACCCTGGCGGGCCGGGACGCCGGGCCCATGGCGGGCGACGCCGTGCGGCGGCTGGTGGGCCTGTGCGCGCAGGACGCGCACCTCTTCGACAGCTCGGTGCGCGAGAACCTGCGGCTCGCGCGGCCCGGGGCGGACGACGCCGAACTGCGGGCCGTCCTGCGGTCCGCACGGCTGCTGGAGTGGGTCGACAGCCTGCCGGAGGGACTCGACACGCTGGTCGGCGAGCACGGGGCGCGGATGTCCGGCGGACAGCGGCAGCGGCTCGCGCTGGCCCGCGCGCTGCTCGCCGACTTCCCCGTGATCGTGCTGGACGAGCCCGCCGAGCATCTCGACCTCGTGACGGCCGACGCGCTCACGGCAGATCTGCTGGCGGCCACGGAGGGCCGTACGAGCGTGCTGATCACCCACCGGCTGGCCGGGCTGGAGGCGGTCGACGAGGTGATCGTGCTGGAGCGCGGGCGGACGGTGCAGCGGGGCACGTACGAGGAGCTGGTGGCGGCGGACGGGCCGTTCCGGCGGATGCTGGAGCGGGAGCGGGTGGCGGATGCCTGGGGGACGGCCGGGGTGTGCGGGACGGCTGGGGTGTCGGGGATGCCGGGGGCGTCGGCGCCCGAGGGCGCGGAGGCGGGGGTGGGGGCGCTCTCCGGCCGGTGAGCGCCCCCGCGGAGTGGGATACCAGGCGAGACCACTTTCCATGACAAATAGTGCTTATTAGGCTCTGCGGTATGGCAGCCACGGCAGAACCCTCCGGACCGCAGGACCCCTCCGGCCCGGCAGGCGCGCGGGCGCCTCAGGGTGCACGGGGCGCCCAGGGTGCACAAAGTGCCCAGGGCCTGATGGACCCGCTGGCCATCGCCACCGAGGCCACCCGCAGCCTCCAGGGGATGTCCACCGAGCTGACCGCGCGCGTCCCGCAGCTGCTGGAGGCCATGCGGTCGGTGGGCACCGGCCCGGAACTGCACTCCACGCTCGACCGGATCGCCGAGACCGCCGCCGAGCTGGCCGACGCCCGCTACGCCGCCATCGGCGTCATCGACGCCAGCGGGGAGGGGCTGTCCGACTTCATCACCCATGGGGTCACCGAGGAACAGCGTGAGCGCATCGGCGCGCTGCCCGACGGCCATCGCGGGCTGCTGGGCGCGCTGATCCACCAGCCGGCGCCCGTGATGCTCTCCGACCTGGCGGCGGATTCCCGCTCCGCGGGCTTCCCGCCGGAACACCCGCCGATGCGCAACTTCCTGGGAGTGCCCATCCAGGTGGAGGGGGAGATCTTCGGCAATCTCTACCTCACGGAGAAGCGCGGGGGCGGGGAGTTCAGCCTCGCGGACCTCAACATGGTGAAGATCCTCGCGACGGAGGCGGGCATCGCGATCGGCAACGCGCGCGTGTACGACGAGGGCCGTCAGCGGATGCGCTGGATCGACGGTTCGGTGGCCGTGACCACGGCCCTGCTGTCCGCCAGCGACGCCGAGGACGCGCTGTCCGTCGTCGCCGAACAGGCGCGCAGGCTCGCGGACTCGGCGGCGGGCATCGTGCTGCTGCCGGACGGCGAGGGCGGGCTGGAGATGGTCGCCGTCTCCGCCGACGACCCCACCGGGCTGCTGGGCACGGTGATGCCGCCGCACAGCCCCGTGGTGTCCCATCTGCTGGCCGGCGAACCGGTGTTCATCGACGACTCGGCCACCGACCCGCGCATGATCACCGGGGTGGCCCCGCGCTTCGGCCCGAGCATGCTGCTGCCGCTCAAGAGCGGTGACCGCGTGCTCGGCACACTCGCGACGCCACGCGCGCGTGGAGCACGGGGATTCACCGCGGCGGAACGCACACTGGCCGCCCAGTTCGCCGCGCAGGCCGCGCTCGCGCTCGTCTTGGCCGAGGCGCAGCGCGATCGGGAACGGCTCGCCGTCTACGAGGACCGCGACCGCATCGCGAGGGATCTGCACGACCTCGTGATCCAGCGGCTGTTCGCCACCGGGCTGATGCTGGAGAGCGCGCAGCGCAACGCCGAGGTGCCCGACGTGCGGACCAAGGTCGGCCAGGCCGTCGACCAGTTGGACGTGACCATCCAGGAGATCCGTACGGCCATCTTCGCGCTCCAGCAGGGGCCCGCGGAGGCGCCCGCCGGGCTGCGGACACGGGTGCTGAGGGAGCTCGGCACGGCCGCTGTCCCGCTCGGCTTCCAGCCCTCCGCGAGTTTCGTCGGCGCGGTCGACGCGAAGGTCGGCGAGCTCACCGGCAAGAACCTCGTCGCCGCGCTGCGCGAAGCGCTCTCCAACGCCTTCCGGCACGCGCGGGCCTCCCGCATCGAGGTGGTCGTCGACGTCACGGCGTCCCTGCCGGACGGCCGGGACGCGGTGCGGCTCACGGTCGCCGACGACGGCGTCGGCATCCCCGAGGGCGGCAGGCGCAGTGGGCTGCGGAACCTCGCCAAGCGGGCCGAATCGCTGGGCGGCTCCAGCTCGTACGGGCCGGGGCTGGGGCCGGACGGGGGCGGCACGCGGGTGATGTGGGAAGCGCCCCTGTAGCGGCGCTCAGGGGGCCTCACGGGGCCCGTCCTGTGACGCTCCCCTGTCCTCCGATCGGACCCTCACGGGGCGCGCGCGGCCGCGGTGCGGGACACGATCGCGTTCATGGGACGCCTGTACCGCCCGCTGTACCGCCCGTTTCGTATATCGCGCGGACCGCTGATAACCCGGGACCGCGTGCTCTGTGTGCTGTGCGCGCTGTGCACGGTGGTGTGGCCGCCGTTCGGCTCCGGCTTCTCGGCGGCGGGCAGGGCACCGCACAGGATCACCCGGGTCACCTCCGAGGTGTTCCGGCTGGCGGAGGAGGCGGGGGAGGTGAGGCAGCGGTTCGAGCGGACGCGGAACGCGGCCAGGGGGCAGAAGGCGCGTGCGGAGGAACTCGACCGGATGCTGCGGGGCCGCAAGGTCGTCACGGCGGCCCTGCGCGACGACGCCGGGGCGGCCGCCCGCGCGCAGTACCGCACCGGCGGCTTCACCGTCGAGGCCGGTGCCGAGGACGTCGAGGACCCGGTCGAACTGCTGGAGCTCCAGGAGCCCGCCGTCCGCCGCAGGGCCGCACTGGGGCGGCTGCTGGACGAGGACAGCCGCCTGGCCGGGAAGCTGACGGCGGAGCGGCAGGCCCTGGCGGCCTCCCGGCCCCTGCTGGAGCAGGACAGCGCACGGCTGAAGGCCGCGCAGCACTCGCTCACGACGCGTCTCTCGGCCGCGCGCGACCAGCTGAACGCCATCTCCCAGACCTCGGTCGAGAGCGGCCGCTGCGAGCCGCTGGACGTGGAGGACGTGCGGGCCGGCGACGCCGCCGCCGAAGGGGCGGCGGGCGATCCGCACGAGGAGTGGACCCGGCCCGTGCTGTCGTACGAACTCTCGGCGGGTTTCGGTGGCACCGGTGCGAACTGGGCGAACGGTCACACAGGGCAGGACTTCGCCGTACCGGTCGGCACACCGGTGCGCTCGGTCGGCGCGGGCACGGTGGTCTCCGCCGGGTGCGGCGGTGCCTTCGGCATCAGCCTGGTGATCCAGCACGAAGGCGGCTGGTATTCGCAGTACGCGCACCTGTCGGCAGCGCTCGTCGCGCCGGGCCAGCAGGTGCGCGCCGGCCAGTGGATCGGGCTGGCGGGGACGACGGGCAACTCCACCGGCCCGCATCTGCACTTCGAGATCCGCACGACTCCCGAGTTCGGGTCGGCGGTCGACCCGGTGCAGTGGCTGAACGCGCACGGCGTGCGGGTGTAGGCGGCGACGGCACGGTGGTGCGGCCGCCGCCGGGCTCACCGGGTGCGGGAGTCCAGGATCAGCTCGATGACCGCGGCGACACCGTCCTCGGTGTTGGCCGCGGTGTGGTGCGCGGTGGCGGCGAGGACCTCGGGATGGGCGTTGGCCATCGCGTACGCGGTGCCGGCCCAGTCGAGCATCTCCAGGTCGTTGGGCATGTCGCCGAACGCCACGACCTCCTCGGGCGCGATGCCGCGCTCGGCACAACACCGGGCGAGCGTACTGGCCTTGCTGATCCCGGGGCCGCTTATCTCCAGCAGGGCGGTCGGGCTGGACCGGGTGAACGCGCCGTGCGCGCCGCCCGCTTCCCGGGCGACGGACAGGAACTCGTCGGGCTCCAGCTCGGGGTGGTGGGCGAGCAGCTTGAGGATGGGGTCGGTGTAGCCGGAGTCCTCGGCCAGCAGCTTCTCGGCGGGGGCGACGACCGCGCCCGGATCGAGGAAGAAGGGCGGATAGGCGGGCTCGTAGTGGATGCCCTCGGTGCGCTCCACGGCGAACGAGGTGCCAGGAGCGGCGGCACGCAGCGCGTGCACGACGGCGAGGGCGTCGGTGCGCTCCAGCGGCTGGACCTCGACGAAGCGGCCGCCGTCGTGGAGGTCGACGACGGCGGCGCCGTTGGCGCAGATCGCCAGCCCGTGGCCGTGCACGTGGTCCCGGACGACGTCCATCCACCGGGCCGGCCGTCCCGTGACGAAGAAGACCTCGATGCCCGCCGCCTCGGCCGCGGCGAGGGCCGCGACGGTGCGCTCGGAGACCGTCTTGTCGTCGCGCAGGAGGGTGCCGTCGAGGTCGGTGGCGATCAGCCGGGGGAAGGCGGCTGGGCGGTGGACCGCCGGGGTCTCGGGCTGCTCGATAGCTGAAGTCACGGCTCCATTCTCGTCCACGGACCACAGGTGTCGCACAGGCGTACGCAAGGGTGTGCGGCCGGGCAGGCCGGCGGGCCGCGGCCGCCGCGTACGCCGGAGCCCGTGCCGGAGGCATGGGCTTTTGTCATACCCACCGTTTAGGCTCGGTGTCATGCGACTGAGCACCGTGATCCTTCCCGACCGCCGCTGGTCCGAGGGCGGCCGCCAGACGTGGCAGCGAGCCGAGGAGCTGGGCTTCCACGCGGCCTACACCTACGACCACCTGTCCTGGCGCACCTTCCGGGACGGGCCGTGGTTCGGCGCGATACCGACGCTGACGGCGGCCGCGACCGTGACGTCGCGGATGCGGCTGGGCACGCTCGTCACCTCGCCCAATTTCCGGCACCCGGTGACGCTCGCCAAGGAGCTCATCTCGCTGGACGACATCTCCGGCGGGCGCGTCACGCTCGGCATCGGCGCGGGCGGCTCCGGGTTCGACGCCACCGCGCTGCTCACGGGCGGCCAGGAGCCGTGGACCCCGCGCGAGCGCGCCGACCGCTTCGCCGAGTTCGTCCCGCTGCTGGACCGGCTGCTCACCCAGGACGTCGTCTCGTACGACGGGGAGCACTACTCCGCGTCCGAGGTGCGCAACATCCCGGGCTGTGTGCAGCGCCCCCGGCTGCCCTTCGCGGTGGCCGCCACCGGCCCGCGCGGGCTCAGGCTCGCCGCCCGCCACGGGCAGGCGTGGGTCACCACGGGGGACCCGAAGCTTTTCGAGACGGGCACGCCGGAGCAGTCGCTGAAGGCCGTCGCCGGGCAGATCGAACGGCTCGGAGCGGCCTGCGCCGGGATCGACCGTGACCCCGCGGACCTCCACAAGATCATGCTCACGGGCTTCACCCCGGACCGGCCGCTGGACTCCTTCGACGCCTTTGTCGACTTCGCGGGCTCGCACGCCGAGCTGGGCATCGACGAGATCGTGGTGCACTGGCCGATCGCCGATTCGGTCTTCGCCGCCGATCTCGCGGTCTTCGAGAAGATCGCGACGGACGGGCTCGCGCAGCTTTCCTGAGGCGGGCTCCTGAGGAGGGCGCGGCGGGCCGTGGCGGTGGTCGTGCTCTCTTTACCCCGCGCACAGCCGGTGAAGGAGGAGAATCGAGGGCAGAGGCACTCACTGGGGGCGCACACCGCGCTGAGCCTTGGAGGTACCCCATGCCACGGACCCGATTCGCTCCCGACCGGGGGCTGACCACCCGCATGGTGAGCACGATGTTCTTCATCGGGCTGCTCTACGTCGTCTTCGTGGGCGTGCTGGTGGTGCTGCTGCGCGGGGCCTGGCCTGTCGTCCTGATCCTCGCGGGCGGCATGTTCATCGCCCAGTTCTGGTTCAGCGACAAGATCGCCGCCTTCAGCATGGGGGCGCGGGAGGTCACCCCGCAGGAGGCGCCCGAGCTGCACGGCGCCGTCGACCGGCTGTGCGCGCTCGCGGACATGCCCAAGCCGCGGGTGGCCATCGCCGACAGCGACGTGCCGAACGCCTTCGCCACCGGCCGCAACCAGAAGAACGCCCTGGTGTGCGCGACGACCGGCCTGCTGCGCAGACTGGAGCCCGAGGAGCTGGAGGGCGTGCTCGCCCATGAGCTCTCCCACGTCGCGCACCGCGATGTCGCGGTGATGACCATCGCGTCGTTCCTGGGCGTGCTGGCCGGGATCATCACCCGCATCGGGCTGTGGGGCGGCTTCCGCCGCGCGGGCGGCCGCGATCAGAACACCGCGATCCTGCTGGTGCTGATCCCGCTGGTCAGCGCCGTCGTCTACGCCATCAGCTTCCTGCTCACGCGGCTGCTGTCCCGCTATCGCGAGCTGTCGGCCGACCGCGCGGGCGCCCTGCTGACGGGCAGGCCCTCGGCGCTGGCGTCCGCCCTGACCAAGGTCACCGGACAGATGGCGCGGATCCCGACGCGCGACCTGCGGCAGGCCGAGCCGTTCAACGCCTTCTACTTCGCGCCCGCCTTCTCCAAGGACAGCATGAGCCGGCTGCTGTCCTCGCACCCGACGCTGGAGCAGCGGCTGGACCAGCTCGGCCGGATCTCGGCGGAGCTCGGCCGCGCCTGAGGTGCTGTACGGCCTGCGGGACTTCGGCAGCTCCCGGAAACTTCGGAAGCCTCGGCTACCTCGGGGTTCCTGAGGCTTCGGCAACTTCAGCAACTCGGCAACTTCGGAAAGGGGCTATCGCCTGTGGGATTCCTGGACGCCATCCTCGGCCGCAGCAAGCCGGTCCGCCCGGACCTCGACCAGCTCTTCGCCCTGCCCTCCGCCGCCGTCACCCTCCAGGCCGGCGCCGGGTTCACCCCGACGGGACTGGGCTCGGTGTGCTTCGCGAGCGTGGAGGGCGGGGCGTTCAGCCGGCTCCATCAGGACGTGCGGGCGCTGCTGGACACCGATACGGAGCACGGCGGGGCACCCGTGGAGTTCAGCCAGGACAGCTACGGCTACACCTGGCTGCTCGCGCGGCGCCCGCCCGACGACGTGGCGGGCCTGGTCAACGACCTGCACGCCGTCAACACCCTGCTCCAGGAAGGTGGTTTCGGGCCGCAACTGCTGTGCTCGCTGCTGGGCTTCCGTGACGAGGACCGGCGCTCCCTGGCCCTTGTCTATCTCTACAAGCGCGGTACGTTCTACCCCTTCGCGCCGCTGGCGGGCGGGGGCGACAAGCGGGACAACGCGCTGGAGCTCCAGGCCCGGGCGCTGCTGGCGAACGACCTCCGGATCGAGGAGGACCTGGCGCGGTGGTTCCCCGTGTGGGGTGCGCCCGGCATGACCTGACAGGGCGTCACATCGCCCTTATTGCTTCTCCTTTGGCGCCGTGATCTCTTCGGCCGCCCAGCGGGCCCACTCCTCGCGCATCGCGGTGAAGCGCAGGCCGTACTCCAGGGCCAGTCGGCCGTTCACCGACAGGGGGTCGTCGCCCCAGTCGATCTTCTTCTCCAGCTCCTCCAGCGCGCCGTGCTGGCCCGCGGCGCGGTCCGCCTCGCCGAGGAGATACGCCGTCGCCTCCAGCGGCGTGAGGTGGTTGAGGAAGAAGACGCGCAGCAGCGCGTCGCTCCGGCGGGCCTGCTGCGGAGCGGCTTCGGTGAGCCAGCTGTGCAGCTCGGCGCGGCCCGCTTCGGTGATGGCGTACTCCTTGCGGCCGCGAGGACCTTCCGCCGCGACCTCCAGCAGGCCACTCTTCGCGAGCTTGCCCAGCTCGCCGTAGACCTGGCTCTGGGTCGCCGGCCAGACATTGCTGAGAGAGGTCTCGAACCGCTTCATCAGGTCGTAGCCACTGGCCGGCTGATCGGCCAGCAGTCCCAGCATCGCGTGTCTCAGGCTCATGTCCTCACTCTATCTTCCACTGGTGACCCGTCAAGGCTGGACGTTCCACTTTTGACATGTCATAGTTGGAACATCGGTTGGGCGGCCAACCGGGGGTACACCGCATCGGCTGAGGAGAGCTTCATGAACTATCTGCGCGGGTTCATTCCCTGGATCGCGCTCGCTGTCGTCTCGTCCTGGGGCTGGCAGTGGGGCGCGGCCGTCGGACTGGTCGCGGGTCTCGTGCTGCTGGTCCAGGACCACAGGGCCGGGGTGGCCGCCGATTCACTGATCCTTGAGCGCAGCACGGTCGTCTTCTTCGCCGCGCTCACCACGCTGGCCTTCGCCCTCCCGCACAGCGGCCTGCGGCACTTCGTCGGCGCACTCTCGCTGGGCTGGCTGGCCCTCACCGCCTGGGCCACGCTGATCGTCGGGCAGCCCTTCACCACCGGGATAGCCAAGCGTCAGGCGCCGCCGGAGGTCTGGGACAGCCCGGTCTTCCGCCGGATCAACGTCGTGATCACGTCCGTGTGGGCCGGAGCCTTCGCCCTCACCGCCGCGGCCATGACCGTGGTCGCCGCCGCCGGTCTCGGCAGTGCGGTGTCCATCCCGGTCCAGGCCGCCGGATTCGTCCTCCCCGCGATGTTCACCGCCCGCTACCCCGACCGGGTCCGCGCCCGGCTCATGGCGGCGGCCCACTGAGGACGATCCGGTGCCGGTGCCGGTGCCGGTGCCGGTGCCAGCGACAGTCTCAGTCTCGGGGGAGCAGGCCGTCCATCACCCGGGCCTGCACCTCGCGCTCTGCGGCGGCGGCGACAAAGGCTGTGACGTGCTCCTCCCCGACGAGAGCGCGCACGGCTTCGAGGGTGTGGGCGGGCAGTTGGAGGCTTTGACAAGTGTGCGGGTGGGTGGGGGCGGGGAGAGGGGAAGCGGCGGAAACCACGGGCGGTTCGGCGCATGTGGCCGGTATGGCCGGTGTGGCGGGATCCCACGTCGCTTCGACGGCCGGACCCCCGGCCGGACCGGGAGCCAGATCCCCGGCCGGTTCGGTACCCAGGCCCTCGGCCGGACCCCCGGCCGGTTCCGCAGTCGGCCCGCCCGCCGGTTCGGGACACGTGGCCAGACCCCCCGCCGGTCCGGCGAACGTGGCCGTATCCCCCGTCGGTTCGGCGAACGGCTCCGGTTCCCCGTGTTCGCCCAGGCTGCGGCGGAGGTAGCTGGTGGCCAACGAGCGCATCGCGCGGGCGAGTTCCGCGTCCACGGTCTGCTGGGCCAGGGGGCGCAGGCGGCGGACCAGGGCCGCGGCCTCGGCCGCTTCCTCGTCCGTCGGCGGGTGGTCGAGGAACTGGTGGAAGACGTGCTCGGTCGTGAAGTCGAGGAAGCGGGCGGCGATGTGCTCGACGTGGACGCGCAGTTCGCGCAGGTGGCCGGAGATCGCGGGCAGTGGCACCCCGGCGAGGTGGAGCTCGGCGGCGACGGCGAGTTCGCGGGGGCTCGGCACCAGGAATTCGTCCGGCGTGTCCGGGACGGGGACCAGCACCCCGAGCCGTACGGCTTCGGTGACGGCGTCGTCGTCCTCGGCGCCGCCGAACCTCTCGTCCAGCGCCGTCCGAGAGATCCGTTCGGCCTGTTCGTCGGTCCAGGGGCCGTCGACCTCGGCGACCAGCCCCAGGACGCCGCCGAGGTCGCGGCCCGCGTCCCAGGCGTCGAGGAGTTCCTTGATGCTGGCGAGGGTGTAGCCGCGGTCGAGGAGACCGGCGATGCGGTGGAGCCGCGCCAGATGGGCCTCGCCGTAGACGTTGGCACGGCCGCGCCGTTCAGGACGGGGGAGCAGCCCCCGGTCCTGGTAGGCGCGGATCGTGCGGGCGGTGGCCCCGCTGTGGTGGGCGAGATCGTCGATCCGGTACTCGACGGCCACCCGTCCGGACCGCTCGCTCGCATCGGCCTGGTCGAGCACCGGCCCGGAGGCCGGCCCGGACGGCACCGGCGCCGGCCCGGACTCCGGCCTCCGCACGTGCTTCGTGGTCACAGAGGCGCTCCTTACGAGATGGCCGCGCGACCGATCGCGCCCGCCGCGGACCGTGCCGCGGGCGAGGTCGCCAGATACTCGACGGCCCGGCGCAGCGACCCCTCCTGCGAGGGATGGTACGACCGCCGCAGGTATCGGGGTACGGCCGAGCCGAGCTCCCGCCAGCTGGGCAGCAGCCCTTTGTCCACGGCCTTGTTGTGCTCGCGCAGCGAATAGCGCAGCCGCCCCGCGAGCTGGGGGTCGTGCCGGATCAGATAGGCGGCTCCCCATCCCCACAGGTAGAACAGCATGGGGGCGGTGAAGGCCATGCCCAGGACCCGGCGGGCATAGCGCCCGGCCTCGGCCCCGCCGCAGTGTTCGTACATGTCGAAGGCGACCGAGCGGTGTTCGACCTCCTCCGCGCCGTGCCAGCGGAGCAGATCCAGCATCACGGGGTCGGGACCGGCCCGGTCCAGGCCGTCCGCGTGCAGCACCCAGTTGCCCAGCACGGCGGTGAACTGCTCGATGGCGGCGATCAGCGAGAGCCGGAAGCGCAGCCACTCCTGGGCGGTCACCGGGAGGCCGAGCGGCGGCCGGTCGCCGAGCAGCGCGTCGAAGAGGAAGTCCACGTGGCGGGTGTAGGGGCCGGTGTCCAGGCCCTGCCGCGCGAGGTGGCCCAGCACATAGGCGTGCTGGACGCTGTGCGTGGCCTCCTGCCCCATGAAGCCCTTGACGTCCTTGAGGAGTTCCTCGTCCCGCACGAGGGGCAGGGCCTCCTTGAACACCTTGACGAACCACCGCTCCCCGGCGGGCAGCAGCAGGTGCAGGACGTTGATGACATGGGTGGCGGTGGGCTCGTCCGGGATCCAGTGCAGGGGTGTCTCGTCCCAGTCGAAGGCGACGCGCCGCGGGGCTATGGGGTGGCCGCCGGTGTGACCGTGGTTCATTTCTGCTCCTCTGCGGGCGTTCCGCTACAGCGGTGGGTCGATCCGCGCGATGGCGCGCATCACCCGCGGTGCGAAACGGGACATGAAGTGGATGCCGTGCGCCTCGGGGGTCACGGGCACGACGGCCTGATCGCGGAGCACGGAGCGCAGGATGGCGTCGGCGACCTTCTCCGGGGGGTAGTTGCGCCTGCCGTACGCCCGGCTCGCCCTCTCCCGGCGGCGCCGCTGCTCTTCCTCCGGGACGCCGGTGAAGCGCGTGGTCCCGGTGATGTTGGTGTTGACCAGGCCGGGGCAGATCGCGGTGACCCCGATGCCCTGTCCGGCCAGTTCGGCGCGGAGGCTCTGGCTGAGCATCAGCACGGCCGCCTTGGAGGTGCTGTAGGCAGAGAGCGTCTTGAAGGGCTGGAAGGCCGCGGCGGACGCGGTGTTGACGATGTGGCCGCCCTGCCCGCGCTCGGCCATCTGCTTGCCGAAGATCCGGCAGCCGTGGATGACGCCCCACAGATTGACGTCGAGGACCTTCCGCCAATCCTCCGCGGAGGTGTCCATGAAGGCGCCGGCCAGCCCGATGCCGGCGTTGTTGACCAGCACGTCCACCACGCCGTACTCGGCGGCGACCTTCGCGGCCAGCTTCTCCATCGCGTGCTCGTCCGCGACGTCGGTGCACTCGCCCCAGGCCTCGGGCGCGCCGATCAGCCGGGCCATCTCGGCCGTGCGGGTGGCGCCGTCCGCGTCGCGGTCGACCGCGACGACCCGCGCGCCCGCCTCCGCGAAGGCGAAGGCGGTGGCCCGGCCGATGCCGCTTGCCGCGCCCGTCACCAGCACCAGCCGGCCGCCGAACGCCTGGGCGTAGGGGCTGTTGTCCGCGGGCCGCCGTGCCCCGCGCGCCACCGGGCCCCGTGCCCCGGTGGTGCCCGCGGCCTCGGCGTCGCCCTGTTCGTGAGCGGTGACGAACTCGGCGATCCAGGCCGAGAGTTGATCGGGGCGGGTCCGTGGCACCCAGTGCTTCGCGGCAAGGGTGTGCCGGACGAGGCCCGGCGCCCACCGGTCCAGGTCGTCGTAGAGCCGCTCGGAGAGGAAGGCGTCACCGGTGGGGGTGATCAGCTGGACCGGCGCGTGGGCATAGGCGTCGGTGCGGGGCCTGCGCAGGCGGGGCCGGATGTTGTCGCGGTACAGCCACGCGCCGTGCGCCGCGTCGTCGGGCAGCGAGGGCGTCGGATAGCCGTCGGAAGGGATCTTCTCCGACCGCTCCAGGATCTTCGGCCACTGCTTCATGAACGGCCCCCGCATCAGCGCCTCCGGCACGGCCGGGGTGTGCAGCGCGGAGACGTACCAGGACCTGGCGCCCTGGCCGAGCAGCTGGGCCACATGGCGCGGGGTAGGCCGGGTGAGGCGTTTCTTGAACCAGAGCGCGAGGTGGTCGAGCCCCGGGCCGGAGACGGAGGTGAAGGACGCGATCCGTCCCTCCGTGCGCCGCACCGTCACGAACTCCCAGCCCTGCACGGATCCCCAGTCGTGCCCGACCACGTGCACTGGGGCGTCCGGGCTCACCGCGTCCGCGACCGCCAGGAAGTCGTCCGTGAGCTTCTCCAGCGTGAACCCGCCGCGCAGCGGCCGAGGCGCCGTGGAACGCCCGCAGCCGCGCACGTCGTACAGCACCACGTGGAAGCGGTCCCGCAGCCGGGCGGCGACCGCCGACCAGACCTCCTTGCTGTCCGGATAGCCGTGCAGCAGCACCACCGTGGGCCGCTCGGCGTCCCCCAGCTCGGCGACGCACAGCTCGATCCCGCCCGTGCGGACCCGGCGCTCCCGCGCGCCCTCGAGTCCGGTGTCGTGTCCGGTCATGCGGCCCTCTCCCCTCGCGCGCGCCGTACGTGCGGCAGATCGTCGTCGAGCCAGAAGGCGCTCTCCTCGGGATCCCGGGAGTCGGTGACCACCAGGAGCTCCTCGAACTTCACGCCGGTGCCCCGGAAGCCGATGTGGGGCTCGACCGCCCACAGGCCCGGCCGGGGCGGGTGGTCGGAGAAGCGGTGCGGGCTCCACAGCGGTGACCAGCCCTCCCGGTGCCCCCGGACGGCGTCGGACGCCAGCCCTTTGAGCGCCTGGGTGCCGAACCCGAAGAGCTGGGGTGACCAGCGGCGCTCCCGCGCCCGGCCCACCTTGTGGGCGATCACGCCGAAGGGATACGCGCGGTGGCGGTTGGCGTAGCCGTGGCGGACCATGAGGCGGTCCACGTTCTCGTAGATCTCCCGCAGGGAGCGCCGCTCGCGCACCTCGCGCAGGATCAGCTCGCGGTACGCCGGGAGGTCCGCCGTCATCCGGTCGTGCAGCGGGTGGGGGCCCAGGCAGCCCGCGTAGCCGATGTCGGCGGTGAAGCCGCCGTGCACCGGGGCCATGTCGAGGATGAACGGCATCCCCGGCTCCAGCCTGCGGTCCGTCGGGAAGAACTGGAGCGGCACCCGGAAGCCGACGAAGGCCGTGCGGTCCCCGAACCACGCGAAGGGCAGGTGGAACCAGTCACGCACGCCGCGCTCGCGCAGCCACTCCCGCTGCATCCGCGCGGCCTCGCGCTCAGTCACCCCCGGCCGCAGCTGCGCGGCGACCGCTTCCGCGCAGTCGTACGCGAGGCGCTGCACCTGTCTGAACCCCCGCAATTCCGCGGTGAGTTCCCGAGCCACTGCTGAGGTCATCGTCAACCGTCCGTCCCGCCTGCCGGGGCCCCCGGACAGCAGCCGGAGGAGCGTCCGCAACTTGACACTGATGAATGTGACAATGCTCCGCGGCTGCGTCAAGGGTTGTGCACGGCCTGTGGATAACTTTCGGTAACTCCCGAGCCGCGGCCCGCGTCGATTCCCGGCGCCCCCGCCCCCCCTACGGGCGTGTCAGACCCGAGGACTACGCGCATCCCCTCATCTGGTCTGACGACTGCTGTGGCGCAGGCCACTAACGTCGAAGGCGTGACTGTGATCGCTACCGAAAGCCTCAGCAAGCGGTTCCCCCGGGTGACCGCGCTCGACCGGCTGTCCGTCGACATCACGCCGGGCGTGACCGGCCTGGTGGGTGCCAACGGAGCCGGCAAGTCCACGCTGATCAAGATCCTGCTCGGCCTGTCCCCGGCCACCGAGGGCCGCGCCCGGGTGCTCGGCCTCGACGTCGCGACCGAGGGCGCCGCCATCCGCGAGCGCGTCGGCTACATGCCCGAGCACGACTGCCTGCCGCCGGACGTCTCGGCGACCGAGTTCGTCGTCCACATGGCGCGGATGTCCGGGCTGCCCGCCGGCGCCGCCCGGGAGCGTACGGCCGACACCCTGCGCCACGTGGGGCTCTACGAGGAGCGGTACCGCCCCATCGGCGGCTACTCGACGGGCATGAAGCAGCGGGTGAAGCTGGCCCAGGCGCTCGTCCACGACCCCCAGCTGGTGCTGCTGGACGAGCCGACCAACGGCCTCGACCCGGTCGGACGAGACGAGATGCTCGCCCTGATCCGCCGGGTGCACGCCGACTTCGGTATCTCGGTCCTGGTCACCTCCCATCTGCTCGGCGAACTGGAGCGCACCTGCGACCAGGTCGTCGTCATCGACGGCGGCAAGCTGCTGCGGTCCTCCTCCACCGCCGAGTTCACCCAGGCCACGGGCTCGCTCGCGGTCGAGGTCACGGACTCCGACACGCATCCGGACGGCACGTCCGCCCTTATCGGCGCGCTGGCGGCGGCCGGGCTGACGGTCCAGCCCGTGGGCCGCGCCGCCGAGTTCGCCGCGGCCGGCTCCGGCCACGTCGTCCTGGTCGACGTCACCGGCGACGACACCTACGACACCGTGCGCGACGCGGTGACCGACCTCGGCCTCGGCCTGGTCCGCATGGAACAGCGCAGGCACCGCATCGCCGAGGTCTTCCAGAGCGCCGACAGCGCACACGAAAGGGGCAGCTCCGATGCCGCCTGAGAGCATCACGGCGCCCGCCCAGGACGTCATCCACAACATCGGCTACCGCAACTACTCCGGGCCCCGCCTCGGCCGTTCGTACGCCCGCCGCTCGCTCTTCTCGCAGAGCCTGCGCGGCGCCTACGGCCTCGGCCGCTCGGCGAAGTCCAAGGTCCTGCCGATGATCCTGTTCGGCGTGATGTGCGTCCCCGCCGCCATCATGGTCGCCGTCGCCGTGACGACGAAGGCGACCAAGCTGCCGGTGGAGTACACGCGTTACGCGATCATCCTCCAGGCCGTCATCGGCCTCTACCTCGCGGCCCAGGCCCCGCAGTCCGTCTCGCGCGACCTGCGGTTCAAGTCGATCCCGCTCTACTTCTCGCGGCCGATCGAGCGGATCGACTATGTGGTGGCCAAGTTCGCGGCGATGGCCTCGGCCCTCTTCATCCTCACCGCGGCGCCCCTGCTGATCCTCTATGTGGGCGCCCTGCTCGCCAAGCTGGACTTCACCGCGCAGACGGAGGGCTTCGTGCAAGGACTGGTCTCCGTGGCCCTGCTGTCCCTCCTCTTCGCCGGACTCGGCCTGGTGGTCGCCGCCGTCACACCGCGCCGCGGCTTCGGTGTCGCCGCCGTCATCGCCGTGCTGACGATCTCCTACGGCGCGGTCTCCACCGTGCAGGGCATCGCGCTCGCCCGCGACAACACCGAGGCGATCAGCTGGATGGGCCTGTTCTCGCCGATCACCATCATCGACGGGGTCCAGACGGCGTTCCTCTCCGCCACGTCCGCCTTCCCCGGCGGCAACGGCCCCGGCACCGGAACCGGTGTCGTCTACGCCGTCGTCCTGCTCGCGCTGATCGCCGGATCGTTCGGGCTGCTGCTGCGCCGCTACCGAAAGGCCGGGCTGTGACCGCCCTCCCGTCGCCCACCGCCACCCTTCGAAGGAATGGGCTGCGCCCATGACGATTCTCCATATCGACAACGTCTCCCGCTGGTTCGGCAACGTGGTCGCCGTCAACGACGTCTCCATGACCGTCGGCCCCGGCGTCACCGGCCTGCTCGGCCCCAACGGCGCCGGGAAGTCCACCCTCATCAACATGATGGGCGGCTTCCTCGCGCCCTCCACCGGCACCGTCACCCTCGACGGGAAGACCATCTGGCGCAACGAACAGGTCTACCGCGAGATCGGCCTCGTGCCCGAGCGCGAGGCGATGTACGACTTCCTGACCGGACTGGAGTTCGTCCGCGCCAACGCCGAGCTGCACGGCCTGGGGGCCAAGGAAGCCCAACGGGCGCTCGCCACGGTCGAGATGGAGTACGCGCAGGACCGCAGGATCGACACGTACAGCAAGGGCATGCGCCAGCGGGTGAAGATGGCCTCCGCGCTCGTCCACGAGCCGTCCGTGCTCCTCCTGGACGAGCCGTTCAACGGCATGGACCCGCGCCAGCGCATGCAACTGATGGAACTGCTGCGCCGGATGGGCGCCGAGGGCCGCACCGTGCTGTTCTCCTCCCACATCCTGGAGGAGGTCGAACAGCTCGCCGCACACATCGAGGTGGTCGTCGCGGGCCGGCACGCCGCCTCCGGCGACTTCCGCAAGATCCGCCGGCTGATGACGGACCGGCCGCACCGCTATCTGGTGCGCTCCAGCGACGACCGGGCCCTGGCCGCCGTGCTCATCGCCGACCCGTCGACCTCGGGCATCGAGGTGGACGTCCAGGAGGGCGCGCTGCGCGTCCAGGCCGTCGACTTCGACCGCTTCACCACGCTGCTGCCGCGGATCGCCCGCGCGCACGGCATCCGGCTCCTGACGGTCTCGCCCTCCGACGAGTCCCTGGAATCGGTCTTCTCCTATCTCGTAGCGGCCTGAAAGGAGCCCTGACGCCATGTATCACCCGACCGTCGCCCGGCTCACCTACCGGGGGCTCCTCGGCCGCCGCCGTGCCTTCATCCTCTTCGCGCTGCCCGCCCTCCTGATCGTCATCTCCGCCGTCATCCGCGTGCTGACCGGAGCCGACGACGACACCGCGACCAACGTCCTGGGCGGCTTCGCGCTGGCCACCATGGTGCCGCTCATCGGCGTGATCGCCGGTACGGGAGCGATCGGCCCGGAGATCGACGACGGCTCGGTGATCTATCTGCTCTCCAAGCCGGTCCCGCGCCACACGGTGATCCTCACCAAGCTGACCGTCGCCATCGGCGTCACCGTGGCCTTCTCGGCGGTGCCCACCCTGATCGCTGGCTTCGTGCTGAACGGCAACAGCCAGCAGATCGCCGTGGCCTACGCGGCGGCGGCCGCGGTCGCCTCCGTCGCCTACAGCGCCATCTTCCTGCTGCTGGGCACCGTCACCCGGCACGCCGTCGTGGCGGGCCTGGTCTACGCGCTGGTGTGGGAGTCGCTCTTCGGCAGCCTCATCCCCGGCGCCCGCACGCTCAGCGCCCAGCAGTGGGCCCTCGCCCTCGCGCAGAAGATCGGTGCGGAGGGGGCGATCAGCTCGGACGTCGGCCTGCCGCTCGCGGTCACCCTGCTGATCGTCGTCACCGTCGCGGCGACCTGGTACGCGAGCCGGAAGCTGCGCACCCTCACGCTCGCCGGCGAGGAGTGACAGGCAAGAAGTGACGGGCGAGGAGTGACGCAGGACGGACGATGTAAGGGGCGGTCTCCCTGGGAGACCGCCCCTTACATATCGCGCCGCCCACTCACCCATCACACATCGCGAAGTCGCGGCTCACACACGCCCTTCCAGCAGCGCCCGCGCTATCTCCAGCTGCACGGGCGAGAGCGCGATCACCTCACCGTCCTCGGCGTCCTCCAGGTCCCACAGGGCGTTCTGGAGCACCCGCCCGAGCGTCCAGCGCGCCGCGCGCCGCCGGTCCAGACCGAGCACCTCGGTCATCACGTCGAAGCGGCGCAGCACCGCCCGCGTCACGTCACCGGTCGCGGCGAGGTCGTCCCACCGGTCGTGCAGGGCGGGCAGCAGCTCGAAGCCGGGGTCGCCCGCGAGCGGCTTGGGGTCGATGGCCAGCCAGGGCTCCCGCCCGGAACCGGGCAGTGGCGCCAGCACGTTCGCGTAATGCAGGTCCCAGTGCAGCAGCCGTCCTTCACCCGGCTCGGCGGCCACTTCCCGTACGGCGGCGGCGCAGTCGGCCACCACGCGGCGGTCGGTGGCGTCGGGCAGCGCGGGCAGGGCGGACGGCACTTCGGCGAGCATCGCGGCGGTGACGTCGGTCAGCGTGCGCAGCCCGGCCGGGGCGGGGGTCTTCAACAGCCGGGCGAGCAGCTCGGAGAGCGTACGGACGGCGTCCTCGGCGTCCGGCACGGACAGCAGCGAGCGGTCGGCGTCCAGCCGCTCCAGCAGCATGGTGCCGCTCTCCGGGTCGTGGTCGAGGAGGGCGACGGCTCCGTCGCCGCCCCAGGCGCGCAGCGCGGCCGGTTCGTCGACGCTCTCGTCGGTCACCGGCTGGAGCTTGAGCGCCGCGCGAGTGCCGTCCGCGCGGCGCACGGGCAGCACGAGCGCGACCATGCCGTGCGAGGCGGGGCCGTCGAGCCGCAGCTCCCAGCGGTCCAGGAAGTCCGCCGCGAGGTCCGGCAGGGCGGCGATCCAGGCGCGGCCCACCTCGCCGTCGAAGGTGTCGTGGAAACCGGCGAGTTCGGCGGGGACGGTGATCCGGGAAGGCACGGACATGGGTGGCGCTCTCCTCGTGACGGGTGGGAGACCCCGGGGGCCTCCCTGCCCTCCCAACGTCTCAGATCTTCCGATCGCGCCCGGCTCCGAGCCCGAGACCCAGCAGTCCCGCGCAGACCACGAGCAGCACCACGATCGGTACGGTCCAGCCGCCGGTCGCCTGGTGCACGGCGCCGAGGGCGAACGGGCCGCATGCGGCCAGCAGATAGCCCCAGGTCTGTGCCATGCCGGAGAGCCTGGCCGCCGTGTGCGCGTCGCGGGTGCGCAGCACCATCATCGTCAGCGCGAGGCCCAGCGCGCCGCCCTGTCCCACGCCGAGGAGCGTCGCCCAGAGCCAGGCGCCGCCGACGGGGGCCACGAGCAGGCCCGCGACGCCCGCCGCCATCAGCAGCACGACGCCGGTCGCCAGCGCCCGCTGGGAGCGCATCCGGCCGGCGAGCATCGGCACCACGAACGAGCCGACGGCCTGCACCAGCGTGCTGAAGGCGAAGACGAGTCCGGCCTGTGCCTTGCTCATCCCGTGGTCGGTGAAGATCGTCGGCAGCCAGGCGATGATGACGTACGCCACGAGCGACTGCGAGCCCATGAACAGGGTGATCTGCCAGGCGAGCGGGATGCGGGTCAGCTTCGGCCCGTCCTCGGCCGGGCGGGGCGCCGCAGTGGCCCCCTGGTGCGCCGCAGCGGCCTGGCGGGAAGCGCCGCGGGCGAGGACGGCCTGCGGGGCCCACGCGGCGGCCGCGACGGCCGCCAGCACCGCCCAGGAGGCGAGGGAGCCCTGCCAGCCGCCGAGCGCGTTCTCCAGGGGCACGGCGCTGGCGGCGGAGACGGTGGCACCGAGGATCATCGCGGTCGAGTAGAGCGCGGTCATGCCCGCCGCCCGCTCCGGGAAGTCCCGCTTGATCAGGCCGGGCATCAGGACGTTGAGCAGGGCTATCGCGGTGCCCACCAGCGCGCAGCCGACGAACAGCGCGACGACCGGTGGTGCGATGCGCAGCAGGATGCCGCCGCACAGCAGGACGAGGGCGCCGCAGAGGACGGTCTCCGTGCCCCACCGGCGGGCCAGTTTCGGCGCGAGGATCGAGCCGAGCCCCATGAAGACGAGCGGAATGGTGGTCACCAGGCTGCTCGCGGTCGCCGCCAGGTGGAAGTGGTCGCCGATCTCCCCGAGCAGCGGCGAGACCCCGGCCAGCGCGGCACGCATGTTGAGCGAGGCCAGGACGATGCCCAGCAGGACGAGCAGGGGGTGGGCCCGCATCCGCCGGGCGGCGGCCGCGGGTGGCGCGAACTCCTCGGCGGCCACGGCGTCTTCCGTGACGGTCAGTGGTGCTTGCGACCTCGTTCCGGACATGGGGGCCTTTCCAGGGAGTGCGGTGGTACGTGAGGGGCGTGCGGGAGCGGGCGGTCAGCTCTCCGCGAGCAGTGATTCCACTGCCTGCTTGGGGCGGTCGAGCAGCAGGCGGCAGGCGTGCGCCGCCGCGTCCGGGTCGCCGGAGGCGATGGCGGTCATGAGGGCGTGATGGTCGCCGTGGAGGATGCGCGGCATCTCGCGGTCGCCGAGCGCGGTGACCAGTGCCTCGCGCACGGAGCTGCTGAACCACGAGTACGTGGCGCTCAGGGCGCTGTTGTGGGCGGCGTCCACCACGGCCTTGTGGAACTCGATGTCGTGGTCCGCGTAGAGCTCCAGATTCCCGGAGTCGGGCTGGCCCTCGGCGTCCTCGAATGCCTCCTGTGCCTCCAGCGCGGCCCGCATTCGTTCCAGGTCGGCGGGCTCGTGCCGGAGCGCCGCGAGCCGGGCGGCCTCGGCCTCCAGGGCGATGCGCAGCTCCAGGACGTCCCGGACGCCCGCGCGCTGCACTCCGCGCATGATCTCGGCGGGGTCGGCCATGGAGACGACGAACGTGCCCTCGCCCTGGCGGGAGCGCAGCATTCCGGCGTGCACGAGGACGCGGACCGCCTCGCGGACGGTGTTCCGCCCGACCTGGAGCTGCTCGGCGAGCGCGTGCTCGGTCGGGATGCGCTCGCCGACCTTCCACTCGCCGGCGGCGACCTGCGCGCGCAACTGATCCACGACGGTGTCCACCAGGGACTGCCGTCCCGCCGCACGCAGTGCCATTCCGCTGCTCCTCTTGCCACTCTCTCGGACTCACCCGGTTGCCCAGTCATCCTACAACTGCGCGCAAGCCCGGTCGGGGCTACCTTCGTAGGGTGTTCAGCGGTGAACCCTGCCTCCGGATGTACGCCCGGATCTCCGCCTGGGTGCGGTCGGCCCCCGGCACCCACATCTGGCTGCTGATCATCGGCGTCACCAGCCTCGTCATCGCCGCGGCCAGCCAGGGCCTGGAGACGTTCCTGCTGCACCGCAACAGCAGCAACATCCACGAGCTGAACAAGCACCCCGTGCAGTCGCTGCTGATCAGTGGCTTCTGGATCGAGAACCCGTCGTCGTTCCTGCTCTACGTCGCGCTCTTCGAGATCTTCCACGCCAATGTCGAGCGCTGGATCGGCACCCTGCGCTGGCTCGTCACGGTCGCCGTCGCGCACGTCGTGGCCACGCTCGTGAGCCAGGAGATCGTGCTGCTGTCGATCCAGGACCACGCGCTGCCCCGCTCGATGAAGCACGTTGTCGACATAGGCGTCTCGTACGGGCTGGCGGCGGCGGCCGGGATCCTCACCTACCGCGTGCCGCGGCCCTGGCGGTGGCCTTATCTGGCGGGGGCGGTGCTCTTCTTCGCGGTGCCGCTGCTGACCGGCGGGACGTACACGGACGCCGGCCACGCGATCGCGCTGACGATCGGGCTGGCGTGCGGGCCGCTGACGCGGGGCCGCCCGCCGTGGGACCTCGCCGCCGGGCGCGAGCGCCTGCGGAGGGCCTGGGAGCCGCTCCGCGGGCGCGGGACCGGCCTCAGGTGAAGAGGCGGTCCAGGACCGTCGCGATGCCGTCGTCCTCGTTCGAACCGGTGACCTCGTCCGCCACGGCCTTCAGCTCCGGATGAGCGTTGGCCATCGCCACACTGTGCGCCGCCCAGCCGAACATCGGGATGTCGTTCGGCATGTCGCCGAAGGCGATCGTGTCCGCGGCCTTCATGCCGAGGCGGCGCGCGGCCAGCGAGAGGCCGGTGGCCTTGCTCAGGCCCAGCGGCAGCAGTTCGACGATCCCGGCGCCCGCCATGGTCACACCCACCAGGTCACCGGCGACGGCGCGCGCGACCTCGGCGAGGCCGTCGTCGTCCAGGCCGGGGTGCTGGAGGTAGAGCTTGTTCAGCGGCGCGGCCCACAGGTCGGCCGGGTCCGTGATCGGGACGGCCGGCAGCGGGCCCTCCTGAATGCGGTAGCCGGGGCCGACCAGGACGTCGCCGTCCATGCCGTCACGGCTGGCCGCGAGATAGAGCGGCCCGACCTCGGCCTCGATCTTGGCGAGCGCCAGACCGGCTAGCTGCCGGTCCAGCGTCACCGACGTCAGCAGTCTGTGCTCACCCGCGTGGTAAACCTGCGCGCCCTGCCCGCACACCGCGAGGCCCTGATAGTCCAGGGCGCCGAGGATGTGCTTCGTCCACGGGACGGAGCGCCCGGTGACGATGATGTGCGAGGCGCCCGCCGCCGTCACCCGGCCGAGCGCGGCGCGGGTGCGCTCCGAGACGGTGTCGTCGGAGCGCAGCAGCGTGCCGTCGAGATCGGTCGCGATCAAGCGGTAGGGCAGCGGCTCACTCACGGTGTCTTCCCGTTCTCCCCCAGAGCTGACGCCTGGGCGGTACCCCCACCGCCCGCGTGGCGCAGCGGTGCGGCCATCGTCGTCCGCGGCCCGGCGGCCACGCGTGCGTCGCTCACCGCGCGAGGGGCTCCAGGATCTCCCGGCCGCCCAGGTACGGGCGGAGCACCTCGGGCACGCGCACGGTGCCGTCGGCCTGCTGGTGGTTCTCCAGGAGCGCCACGATCGTGCGCGGAACGGCGCAGAGCGTGCCGTTGAGCGTCGCCAGCGGCTTGACCGTCTTGCCGTCCCGCATCCGCACCGACAGGCGGCGCGACTGGAACTCGTCACAGTTGGACGTCGACGTCAGCTCGCGGTACTTCCCCTGGGTGGGGATCCACGCCTCGCAGTCGAACTTGCGCGAGGCGGACGAGCCCAGGTCACCCGTGGCGACGTCGATCACCTGATAGGGCAGCTCCAGGCTGTTCAGCCACTGCTTCTCCCACTCCAGCAGGCGCGCGTGCTCCGCCTCGGAGTCCTCCGGCGCGACGTACGAGAACATCTCGACCTTGTCGAACTGGTGGACCCGGAAGATGCCGCGGGTGTCCTTGCCGTACGTGCCGGCCTCGCGGCGGAAGCACGGCGAGAAGCCGGCGTAGCGCAGGGGCAGCTGCGAGGCGTCCAGGATCTCGTCCATGTGGTACGCCGCGAGCGGCACCTCGGAGGTGCCCACCAGATAGAAGTCGTCCTTCTCCAGGTGGTAGACGTCCTGCGCGGCCTGGCCGAGGAAGCCGGTGCCCTCCATGGCGCGCGGCTTGACCAGCGCGGGGGTGAGCATCGGCGTGAAGCCGGCCGCGGTGGCCTGCGCGATGGCGGCGTTGACGAGGGCGAGCTCCAGCAGCGCGCCGACACCCGTCAGGTAGTAGAAGCGCGAGCCGGACACCTTGGCGCCGCGCTCGACGTCGATGGCGCCGAGCGACTGGCCGAGCTCCAGGTGGTCCTTGGGCTCGAAGCCCTCGGCGGCGAAGTCACGGGGGGTGCCGACGGTCTCCAGGACGACGAAGTCGTCCTCGCCGCCGCGCGGGACGTCCGGGTGGACGATGTTGCCGATCCGGAGCAGGAGGCGCTGCGCCTCGGCGGCGGCCTCGTCCTGCTCGGCGTCGGCGGCCTTGACGGCGGCGGACAGCTCGCCCGCGCGCTTCAGCAGCTCGGCCTTCTCGTCACCGGCGGCCTTGGGGATGAGCTTGCCGAGCGCCTTCTGCTCGGAGCGGAGTTCGTCGAAACGGACGCTGGACGACCTGCGCCGTTCGTCGGCGGAGAGCAGTGCGTCGACGACGTCGACGTCCTCTCCACGGGCGCGCTGGGACGCGCGCACACGGTCGGGGTCCTCACGGAGCAGGCGAAGGTCAATCACCCCACCAGGCTACCGTTGCGGGCGCGATCACTCGACGCGATATTCCTCTTCGTTGCGTTTTGTCCCGTTTTGGGGAGAGTAGGAAAGGCTGTGAATAACCGGGCCCGCCGCCGGGCCGGGAAATTCCAGCGCTTTTGGCGAAATGGGGCATAGGGGCGGCCCGGCGAGGTGATCGGCCTTGTGGAGAGCGGGAGTTGGCGGAGTTGTTGTCCACAGGAGCCATATCCTCCGTTTTCTTTGTCCACAGGCTGTGCGCGAAATCTGTGGATGCCGGAATCGAACGTTCCATCCGGCTTCGGTCGACACCAAGAATTGCCCGCCCAAACCCCGCTTAGCCACTCAATCGGGTGGTATTTCCTCGCTCTAAAGGGTTGCCGGCCGGTATTCGACTGACGAACGAGGGGTGTTGGTGCGCGCAGCGTGGAGCTCGGCGCTGTGGATGACGAGCCTGTGGTTAGAGCGATTTGTCGACCTTGACCGGCTCGACCGAGGCTCGGACGCCTCGATCTGTCGACTTATCCCCAGGGTGGGGCGATCCTGTGGATAACCCTGTGGATCATGATCTTGGCCGGTTCGCCGAAGGCCGCCGCCGAGGGCGCCACCGAAGATCGACGATCATACGCGGAACGATCAAGCCCCGTCGGCGTCGAGCCCGCCGTCCGCACACCGCGCCAGCCACTCCGCGGCCTCCAGGAACGCGCTGTCCGACGTCCCGGGCCGCGGCGCCGGGGTCGCCTCCGTGCCCGCCCGGGGGTACGAGCCCAGGAAGCGCACCTTCGGGAACGTCCGCTTGAGCCCCATCAGCGCCTCGCCCACACGGCGATCGGTGATGTGCCCCTCGCAGTCCACCGAGAAGCAGTAGCGGCCCATGCCCTCACCCGTCGGCCGCGACTCGATCCGCATCAGGTTCACCCCGCGCGCCGCGAACTCCTGGAGCAGCTCGAGCAGCGCGCCAGGGTGGTCGTCGCCGAGCCAGACGACCAGCGACGTACGGTCCGAGCCGGTGCGCGCCGAGGGCCGCGCCGGACGCCCGGCCAGCACGAAGCGGGTCTGCGCGTTCTGCGCGTCGTGGATGTCCTTGACCAGCGGCTCGAGCCCGTACGTCGCCGCCGCGAACTCGCCCGCGAACGCCGCGTCGTAGCGCCCCTCCCGCACCAGGCGCGCCCCGTCCGCGTTGGACGCGGAGGACTCCCACACGGCGTCCGGCAGGTGCGCGGCCAGCCACTTGCGCACCTGCGGCTGTGCCACGGGGTGGCCGGTCACCGTCTTGATGTCGGCCAGCTGGGTGCCGGGGCGCACCAGCAGCGCGAAGGCGATGCGCAGCAGCACCTCGCGGTAGATCATCAGCGGGGCGCCGGTGGCGAGTTCGTCGAGGGTCGCGGTGACGCCGCCCTCCACGGAGTTCTCGATCGGCACGAGCGCGGCCGCGGCCTCGCCGCCACGGACGGCGTCGAGTGCGGCCGGCACGGAGACCATCGGCACGAGCTCGCGCGTGGCCGCTTCCGGCAGGGTGCGCAGGGCGGCTTCGGTGAAGGTGCCCTCGGGTCCGAGATAGGTGTAGCGGCTGGCCGGCATCACGCGTGGCACTCCTCGCGGTGGGTACGGGGCGGGTCCCGCCACACTACCCAGGTCGCCTTGGGTGCCCCGGAGGAAGCCGGGGCGCCCAACGCCGCGCGGGGTCAGCCCTCCAGCAGGCGCTGTCCGACGTACTCGCCCTCCGCGCAGCCGCCCGGCACCGCGAAGAGCGCGCTCGACTCGTGGCGCAGGAAGCGCGAGAGGCCGTCGCCCCGGTCGAGCTTGCGCTGCACGGGGACGAACCCCTTGCGCGGGTCCGCCTGCCAGGCGATGAACAGCAGGCCCGCGTCCGGAGCGCCGTCGTCGAGGAAACCGTCGTGGTAGGAGAACGCCCGTCTGAGCATCGCCGCGCCCCGGTTCGACTCCGGCGCCGCCACCCGGATGTGCGCGTCCCCGGCGATGGCCAACGAGCCGTCCGGGCCGACCTTGTTGAGGTCGACCGGCGTCGTCTCCGTGCCGCCGGACAGGGGCGCGCCGTCCGACTTGCGCCGTCCGATCACCTTCTCCTGGCGCTCCAGGGACAGGTGGTCCCAGCTGTCGAGGAGCATGCGGATGCGCCGTACGACCGCGTAGGAACCGCCCGCCATCCAGTCGCCGGAGTCGTCCGGCACGAAGATCCGGGTGTCGAAGTCGGAGTCCGACGGCTTGGGGTTGTTCGTACCGTCTATCTGCCCCATCAGGTTGCGGCCGGTGAGCGGTTTGGCCGTGGCGCCGGGCGTCCGGTTGAAGCCGTTCATCTGCCAGCGGATCCGGGCGGTGTCCGCGGCCTGCTTCTGGAGCAGCCGGAGCGCGTGGAAGGCGACGAGCGGGTCGTCGGAGCCGATCTGCACCCACAGGTCGCCGTCGCTGCGCTTGGCGTCGAGGGCGTCCGCGGTGAAGGAGGGCAGCGGTTCCAGCGCGGCGGGCCGCTTGGCGGCGAGCCCGGTCCGGTCGAAGAACGTGGCTCCGAAGCCGAAGGTGACGGTCAGGGAGGAGGGGCCCGCGTCGAGCGCGATGCCCGTGTCGTCGCCCTTCGGCGCGTTGCCCGCCGTCAGCTCGGCCGCCGTCGCCGACCAGCGCCGCAGCAGGGCCGCGGCGGCCTTGCGGTCGGCGCCGGGAGCGAGGTCGAAGGCGAGCAGGTGGCCGCACGCCTGCGCGGGGTCGGCGATGCCCGCCTGATGTTTCCCGTGGAACGGGACGGACATCGTGCCGACCCCGGCGAGGGGTGCCGGCCGGTCGCGGGCGGCCTCGGTGGCGAACGCGCCGCCCGCTCCGCCCACGACGAGCCCGGCGGCACCCGCCGCTCCGGCGGTGCCCAGGAGCCGGCGGCGGCTCATTCCGTTCATCTCGGTCTGTTCAGCCATCAGTTGATCTTCACGTTCCTGAGCTCCGTGATCTGGTCGATGTCGGAGGTCCGTACGGTCAGGGTGAGCTGCCACTCGCCCGCCATGGGCAGCCGGAAGGCGGTGGCCTCCCAGCGGCCGGGGGCGATGTGCTTGAGCGTGGTGCGCAGCGGGCCGATCTTCTGCTGCGGCTGCGTGAACGACACCTCCAGCTCCGGTACCTCGACGGCGCGACCGGTGGGGTCGGTCACGGTGACGCCGACGGTGTTGACGCCGGAGCGCGCGGGGTCGATCCGGACGGTGGCCGTGCCGCGTCCGTTCGTGCCGCCGGTGTCGTACGGGATCTTCACCTCGGCCGGGACCGCGTTCGCCGGGGAGGCGCTGCGCGCCGCCTCCTTCTGCTCGGTCTCCGCGCGGCCCGGCTGGGTGCCGGTGAGCAGGGTGGTGACGGCGAGCAGGACGACGGCGACGCCGGTCTCGGCCAGGACGGAACGCCGCAGTCCGCTGCGGCCCTCGTCCGCGTCGCGCTGCCGCTGTCCGGCGGCCTTCGCGAGCGCGGCCTGCTGCCGGGCGAGCTGGGCGGCGCGCTCGGGGGAGGCGTCGCTCTTCCGGGGCTTCTTGGGGCTCTTCGCCGTGGCCTTGGGCTTCTTCGGCTCCACGCGGTCGGTGAGCCGCCCGGTCCAGCGCCGCGAGAAGTACGCGACCCCGACGAGGAGGGCCACCAGGCCGACCTTGACCAGCAGCAGTCGCCCGTACTCCGTGCCGGTGAGCGCGCCCCACGAGCCGACCTGGCGCCAGGACTGGTAGAGCCCGGTCGCCACCAGCACGCACACCGAGGTGAACGCGATCGTGGAGAAGCGCCGCACGGCCGCGCGGGGGATCGTCTCGCCGGTCCACAGCGTGACCAGCAGCGCGGCCAGCCCGCCGAGCCACGCGGCGACGCCCAGCAGGTGCAGCACGTCGACCGGCATGGCGAGCCACGACTGGAGTCCGGCCGAGGCGTGTTCGGCCATCGCCCAGGTCGCCGCCAGACCGATGGCGACGACGGCGCCGCCGATCGCGAGCCCGTAGGCGACGTCCCGCCGCTCCCCGGGGCTGCGGCCGTCGTCCTCGCGGGTGTACGAGCCGAAGAGGACGGCGAGGAAGACGGCCGCGGCGCTCAGCAGGAGCAGCCGCGACAGCAGCGCGGCGCCCGGTTTGGTGGCCAGCACGTCGCTGATGAGCGAGAGTTCGAGGACGGCGCCCGGCCCCTTGCCGGTCGTATAGGCGCCGCGCAGCAGTATCAGCGCGGCCGTGGAGAGGAAGAGGGCGGTCCAGCCGCCGACCGCGATCCGCTGCACGGCCCGCGAGGCGCGGCACACCCCGGCGAAGACGCAGCCGCCGACGAGCAGGACGAAACCAGCGTATGCGGCGTAGCGCCCGATGCCGTAGAGCGTGTCCACGGTCGGGTCGATCTTGGCCGTCGCCACCTTCGCCGCCGTCTTCGACGGCGCGCCGATGGAGAAGGTGAATGCCCCGGCCACCGGGTGGCTGTCCGCGGAGACGGCCTGCCAGGCCACGGTGTACGTGCCGTTGGCGAGCCCCGTCCGCAGGCCCACGCCCGCGGTGTCGGACTTGCCGTCCACGTGCGCGGGCCTGCCCTCGTCGACGCGCGCCCCCTGCGGGTCGAGGACCCGCAGGGAGTCGGCGTTCAGCAGGACACCCTCGGAGAAGGTGAGCTTCACCCGCTGGGGCGCGGCCGGCACCACCGAACCGTCGGCCGGGTCGGTGGCGGTCAGCGCGGCGTGCGCCGACGCGGTGGCCGCACCGGGGCCAAGCGCGCACAGCAGCGCCGCCAGCAGCATGCCGAAGAGGGCCGGCAGCCGCCCGGTGGTCAGGGTCCTCATCGCACGTCAGCCCTGGGGGCGGAAGGTCGCGGACTCGACCGGCACCTGGACCTTCACCGCGCCGGAGGTGGCGAAGTGCAGCGTGAACTCGACCTTCTCGCCGACCTGGGGCTTGTGGTCGAGCTTGCCGAGCATCAGGTGGGCGCCGCCGCGGGCGAGCTTCAGCTCGCCATTGGCGGGCACCTCCAGCTCGCCCGCGTGCTTCATCTGCGAGCCCTCGGTGGTGTGCATGGTGATGTCACCGGAGAGCGGGCTGGTGACCGAGGTGAGCCGGTCGGCCGTGCCGCCGTCGTTCTTGACGGTGAGGTACGCGGCGGCCATGTCGGTCATCGCGGGCTGCGGGAGGTAGGCGCCGCTGACGGACAGGTCGGCCTTGTCGGACTTCAGGGCGTCCTTCTCCGACTGGCAGCCGGTGATCAGCAGCAGCCCCCCGGCGAGCAGGAGCGGCATGGCGGCGGCGGTGGCGACGGTGGACTTGCGCATCACGGGTTCTCCCCCTTGACGATCTTCGGGAGATCCTTGGCGTACTGGTCTGCGGTGGTTTCCGCGGTGTAGATCCAATGGGCACCGTCGTCCTTCGGTGAGAAGCCGACGACCTCGGCGCCATGGCTGACGGTGACGGAGCCGTCCTTCTCCTTCTTCGCCTTCTCGACCAGGATGCCGAGCGGCTTGGCGGCCGCCTGGATGGTCTCGAAGTCACCGGTCAGGCCGACGATGTCCTGGCCGCCCTGCGCGTCGAGCCACTCGCGCATCCGCTTGGGGGTGTCGCGGTCGGGGTCGGTGGTGACGAAGACGATCTTCAGCTTGTCCCGGTCTGCCTGGGGCAGCTTCTTCGCGGCCGCGGCCATGTCGGAGACGACGGTCGAGCAGACGTCGGGGCAGTAGGTGTAGCCGAAGTAGAGGAGCACGGGGTGCCCCTTGGTCTCCTTGACCAGCTCGTACTTCTTGCCGGACGTGTCCGTCAGGACCAGGTCCGGCTTGTCCTTCGGGGCGTCCAGGGTGATCGCGGCGGCCTTCTTGGGGGCCGCGGAGACATCGGCGACGGCCTTGTCGCCGCCGTCCGAACCACCGCCGCAGGCGGTGAGGGTGAGCGCGGCGGCTATCGCCAGCGCCGTGCCCAGGGTCTTGGTGCGCATGGAGCTCTTCTCCAGGGGTCGGTCAGGGGTACGGGTGCGGCGCTCCGTCGGGAGCGTCGCACCGGTCGGTCCGTGCGTCCGGTAGCGAACCTACGCAGGGCGGACCGGTCACGTACGTCCGGGTCTGCGTCCGGTCGGGTGCTTCGTGCCCTCGCGGGCCCGGGCTCAGGCGGAGCGACGGCGTCCGGCGAGCACGCCGAAGGCCACGCCCGCGGCACCGACGACGATGCCGGCGATGCCGAGCGCGCGGGCCGTGGTGTCGGAGGAGCTGTCGTTCTTGTCCGCCGCGGCCTCGGTCGTCCCGCTCTTGTCGTCCTTCTTCTCGTCCTTCTTCGCGCCGCCCGCAGCGGCGGCCTTGTCGACGAGCTTCAGCGTCGGCGCCGGGTGCTCGGCCTCCTCGCCGTTGGGCTTGGAGGGGTCGATCCAGCGGACGACCTCGTCGTCGGAGTAGGTCTGGAGCGCCTTGAAGACCAGCGCGTCGGTGTCCGTGGGCAGCTGGCCGACCGACAGCGGGAACTGCTGGAACTGGCCCGGGTCGATCTTGCCGCCGCTCCAGGTGACCTTGGTGACGGCCTCGTTGATCGTCTCGCCGTGCATCTGCACCGGCTTGTCGAGCTTGGACTTCTCGACCTTGATGTCCCAGCCCGGCACGGGCTGCGGCATCACCGAGGCGAGCGGGTGCTTCGGGTCGAGGGTGAGCTCCAGCTTCACCGTCGAGGCGTTGTCCTTCTCGTTCGGCACCTTGAGGGCGATGGTGCTGTAGCCGCCCTTCTCCGCGGTGCCGGGCTGCACGCTGACGTGCGCGAAGGCGGGGCCGGCGAGCAGCAGGACACCGCCGGCGGTGAGGCCGGCGACGACGGGGAGGCGACGCAGGCGAGCGGTCTTGACGTTCATGGGAACACTCCACAGGCAGGAGGGGACAAAAGGGGAGTACGGCGCGCGTGCGGTCACGGCGCGACCACCCTCCCGCCCGAAATGCCGGAATTTATCCCGGAGATGTCGGAATCCGTGCATGCCGGGACGGAAGACCGCCGGAATGCCGGATCGCTGGAGCGCGTCGCGTCGTCAGGCCGCGAGGGCGAAGCGCGGCGGTCCCCGCCTGATCACGAAGTGCTGGAGCGCCGGTTCGGTCACCGGGCGCTCGTCGTCGCCGTACGCACCCCGGGCGGGCACCGCCGGGCGGGCGGCGTCCTGGTGCCACAGCGCGCGCACGAGCGTGAACGCGGCGCGCAGCGCGCGTACGAGCGCCGCCTCGGCGACCCCGCGTGCGGAGCGCTCCGAGAGCCCGACCACCCGCCACAGCGCGACCTCGCCGCGCCGCAGCAGCCAGCCCAGGGCGAGGGCCGCCAGCAGGTGGCCGAGCAGCATCGGCAGCGAGGGCAGCAGGGCGTGCAGCGTGGACGGCGGCTGCATCGGCATGCGCGGCGGCATGGCCATCCGCGCGGGGTGCACGGCCGGATCGAGCCCGGCGTCCGTGATGACGCGACGGGCCTCGTCCGCCGACATCGGGTGCGGCTGGTTGCAGATGAAGCGGCTCGCGAAAGTGATCAACCGGCCTTCGGCGCCCGCCTGTCGGGTCGCCGTGCCGGCGCCCTGCTGGCCCAGCCCGAAGAGCGCGTGCAGCGCGAGCTGCCCGGCGCCCAGCGCGGCCGCGATGCCCGGCAGCGAACGCTCGCGTCCCGCCAGCGGCACGACCAGCGCGAACACCGCCACGAAGCCCGCGCCCAGCGTCCACAGCGGCACGCTCGCGCAGGAAGCCAGCACGTGCCCGCCCGCGGACAGCAGAACACAGACCGCGGTGAACACCGCGGCCCGGAACAGTCGCAGATCGGCGCCGGCGCGCGCGACGGGATGAGGCATGGCCGCGCCATCATCCCATCGGACTTACTCCTTCCCTACGGCAGGGGGCGCTCACAGGGGGCGCATGGGCGCACGTGGGTTCGAGCGCCATACACCGATGCACCCGCCGGGCGCGTCGTCCGAATGAGCGGTCTCACACATCCGACAGGCTTACGGGTCGATGGTGGTGGCTATACGTATCGGTATATCGAGCCGCGGCCAGGAGGCTGAGCATGAGCATTTGGTGGTCACTCCATCTGCGGCGCGAGGCCGCGAGCGTTCCGCTCGCCCGGAGACTGCTGGTCGGCACGATGGAAACGGCCGGCGTCGATCCCGACATCTCCTACGACCTGTCGGTGGCGCTCAGCGAGGCGTGTGCGAACGCGGTCGAGCACGGCGGCGACTCCTCCACCGGATATCTGGTGACGGCCTTCATCGACGGCGACACCTGCCGCATCGAGGTCACCGACTCCGGGCCGGGCTTCCCGGAGCAGCCACGCCGCCACGACCGGCGCCGCCCGCGCACCGCCCATCACGCCCCACAGCCCGTGGCCCCCGCCCATGACGAACATGGCAGGGGCCTCTTCCTTATCGAGTCCCTGACCGACCACGTCCGGGTCCACAACCGCCCGGGCCACCAGGGCGCGGTCGTCAGCTTCGACAAGATCCTCAAGTGGCGGGAGGACGCGGCGCTGCTCAGGGCGTCGTGAGCGCCGCGGGGCCCTCGTGTGGGCCCCGCCCACGGGCGCGTGCCGGTAACTGCTCCTAGCGTGGCAATACCGGCAATTCACGCGTTCCAGGAGAGGCCCATGCCCAGCCCCACGCGCACGCTCAAGGACAAGGTCGTCGTCATCGGCGGCGCCTCCAGGAATCTCGGCGGTCTCATCGCCAGGGAAGTCGGCAAGGACGGCGCCAAGGTCGTCGTCCACTACAACAGCCCCTCCTCGAAGGACGCGGCCGAGAAGACCGCCGCCGACGTCGAGAAGGCGGGCGGCGAGGCGGTCGTCCACGAGGCCGACCTGACCAAGGTGCCCGAGGTCGAGGGGCTCTTCGAGGTCGCGGAGGGCGCGTTCGGCAGGATCGACTGCATGGTCAACACCGCCGGCATGGTGATCAAGAAGCCGATGACGGAGGTCACGGAGGAGGAGTACGACCGGATGTTCGCGGTCAACTCCAAGGCGGCCTATTTCATGATGCGGGAGGCCGCCAAGCGGCTCCAGGACGGCGGGAAGATCGTCACCATCGTGACCTCGCTGCTCGCCGCGTACACCGGCCTCTACTCCGTCTACGCGGGCAGCAAGGCGCCGGTCGAGCACTTCACGCGGGCGCTGTCGAAGGAGCTCTTCGGGCGGAACATCTCGGTCAACAACATCGCGCCCGGACCGATGGACACCGGCTTCTTCTACCCGGCCGAGACGGACGACTCCATCGCATACCACAAGT
This sequence comes from Streptomyces sp. NPDC001407, assembly GCF_042895325.1. Taxonomy (NCBI): domain Bacteria; kingdom Bacillati; phylum Actinomycetota; class Actinomycetes; order Kitasatosporales; family Streptomycetaceae; genus Streptomyces; species Streptomyces sp. NPDC001407. Next base: position 22,312 of record NZ_JBIAWF010000010.1, on the reverse strand, counting down.
CCTCGGCGATGAACGGGGACCTGACCAAGATCGAGGACATCGTGCCGTACGTGAAGTTCCTGCTCACGGACGGCTGGTGGCTGAACGGCCAGACGCTCTTCATCAACGGCGGCTACACGACGCGGTAGCGCTCCGCTGCGGTTGCGGGGCGCCCACGCGTCTGCCGCGTGCTGTGGTGCGGCGGCTGCCGGTGTGTTGTGGCTGGGCGCGCAGTTCCCTGCGCCCCTTTCTGGGGCGCAGGGAAGCCGCGTACTTCCGCCGTGTTACTTCTTCAGGTTTTCCATCCACGCCTCGACCTCGGTCGACGTGCGCGGCAGGCCCGCGGAGAGGTTCTTGTTGCCGCCCTCCGTGACGAGGATGTCGTCCTCGATGCGGACGCCGATGCCGCGGTACTCCTCCGGCACGGTCGTGTCGTCGGCCTGGAAGTAGAGGCCGGGCTCGACGGTCAGCACCATGCCGGGCTCCAGCACGCCGTCCACGTACGCCTCCGTGCGGGCCACCGCGCAGTCGTGCACGTCCAGGCCGAGCATGTGGCCGGTGCCGTGCAGCGTCCAGCGGCGCTGGAGGCCGAGCTCCAGGGCGCGCTCGACCGGGCCCTCGAGCAGGCCCCACTCGACGAGCTTCTCGGCGAGCACCCGCTGGGCGGCGTCGTGGAAGTCGCGGAACTTCGCGCCCGGCTTGACCGCCGCGATGCCGGCTTCCTGCGCCTCGTACACCGCGTCGTAGATCTTGCGCTGGAGCGCGGTGTACGTGCCGTTGACCGGCAGCGTGCGGGTGACGTCGGCGGTGTAGAGCGTGTGGGTCTCCACACCCGCGTCCAGGAGCAACAGCTCGCCGGAGCGGACCGGGCCGTCGTTGCGCACCCAGTGGAGGGTGGTGGCGTGCGGGCCGGCGGCGCAGATGGAGCCGTAGCCGATGTCGTTGCCCTCGACGCGGGCGCGCAGGAAGAACGTTCCCTCGATGAAGCGCTCCGACGTGGCCTCGGCCTTGTCGAGGACCTTCACGACGTCCTCGAAGCCGCGCACGGTGGAGTCGACGGCCTTCTGCAGCTCGCCGATCTCGAAGGCGTCCTTCACCAGGCGCTGCTCGCTGATGAAGACGCGCAGCTCTTCGTCCCGCTCGGCGGTGACCTTGTCGGTGAGAGCGGCCTCGATCCCGGCGTCGTGGCCGCGCACGGCGCGGACGGGGCCGGTGGCCTCGCGCAGCGCGGCGGCGAGCTCGCGCACGTCCGCGCACGGCATGCCGTAGAGCCGCTCGGCCTCGGTGAGGCTGTGCCGGCGGCCGACCCACAGCTCGCCCATGCCGTCGAGCCAGAACTCGCCGTTCTCACGGTCGGAGCGGGGCAGCAGATAGAGCGTGGCCTCGTGGCCCTCGGCCCCGGCCGGCTCCAGGACGAGCACGCCGTCCTGGGTCTGGTCGCCGGTGAGGTACACGTACTCCGTGGACGCGCGGAAGCTGTACTCCGTGTCGTTGGAGCGGGTCTTCAGATTGCCCGCGGGGATCACCAGGCGCTCGCCGGGGAAGCGGGCGGAGAGCTCGGCACGGCGGCGGGCGGTGTCCGGGGCCTGGGTGATCGGCTCCAGGTCACGGAGCTCGGTGTCGGCCCAGCCGGACTTCATGTTCTCGGCAAGCTCGTCGGACACGGCGGGGTACAGACCGTTCTTCCGCTGCTTGATGGGCTCGTCACCCTCGGGGTTCTCGGGCGCGGGCTGCTGCTCGGTCACTGCTCTCCTCCTCGGACGGGGCGTTTCCATCGTATGTGCGAGGAAAAGTGAGGGAGAAGGTCGGCAGCGAAGGTTTGAACCGGAACGCGCGCAGAAGGCAGGTCGCCGATCGGGACAATCACGCGCCAAACAAGATCATTCGAAATGCGCGGCCAGCAGGACGACGTCCTCCGCGCCGTCGCTCCCGTCCGCCTCGGCGCCGTCACCGGTGGTGGGAAGCATGGCCCGCAGTACGTGCTCCACGATCGCGTCCGGGTCGCGCAGCGCGGCGCGCGGGACGCTCGCCGCGGCGGAGTGCAGCCGGGCGAACGCCCGGTCCATCGTGTCGCCGGTGCGGTGCAGCAGGCCATCGCTGTAGAACAGCAGCGTCTCGCCGGGCGCGGGTTCGATCTCGACGCTCGGCGCCTCCCAGCAGGCGAGCATGCCGAGCGGTGCGGACAGAGAGGTCTCCACGTACTCCGCGCGGTGCTCGCCGATGATCAGTGGCGGGCAGTGGCCGGCGCCGGCCAGCACGACCTTGCCGCCCTGGCTAGCCGGACGGTCGGCCCCGGCGGGCTCGCAGTAGGCGAAGAGGGCGGTGGCGGCGCGCGCGGGCTCGGTCAGCCGCAGCAGGAGTTCGAGGTCGGAGAGCACGGCGACCGGATCCTCGCCCTCCATCACGGCGTACGCCCGCAGGGAGGCCCGCAGGCGGCCCATCGCGGCGACGGCGCTGGGGCCGGAGCCCGTCACTCCGCCGACCGCCAGGCCGAGCGCGCCCTCGGGCAGCGGCAGCGCGTCGTACCAGTCGCCCCCGCCCCGCGGCCCGGACCGGTGGCGCACGGCGAGCCGGACGCCCGCGATCCGGGGCAGCCGGCTGGGGAGCAGCTCCTCGCGGAGGGTGGTCACGGTGTCCCGGGCCGCGGCCAGTTCGAGGTGGCGGGCGAGGTGCTCGGTGGCGTAGTCGCGGTAGAGGCCGATCAGGTGCCGCTGGCGGTCGCCGGGCTCGGCGGGCTCGTCGTAGAGCCAGACGGCGGCGCCGATGCGGCCCGCGGCCTCGGACTCCAGGGGGAGGGCGTAGCTGGCGCCGTAGCCGAGGCGGGCCGCGACCTCGCGGTGGCGGGGGGTGAGGCCCTCCTCGGCGGCGATGTCCGGGTGGGCGACGCCGGCGCGGGAACCGGCGGGTGGGAGGTCGTCGAAGAGGCGGCCGTAGGAGTCGGGGGCGGGGAGTTCGCCTCCGTCCGGGTGGGCGGGTGTCTCGTGCGGGATGGTCTCGATGTGGCCGAGGTCGGCGTGGCCGAGCCCGAGTCCGACGGTGGTCGGGGGGTCCTGGCCGGGCTGGAGGGTGACCAGGCCCCGGCGGGCGCCGACGAGCGAGGATCCGGCGCGCAGCACCTCGTGCAGGGCCGCGTCGAGGGTGGCGGTGCGCGCGAGCCGCTCGGTGAGCTCCTGGAGGGTGACCAGGTCGGAGATCCAGCCCGCGAGCCGGTCCTGCACGAGGGCATTGGGCGCGGGCGGGGGCAGGGCGTCCGGGGCGGCCGGGCCGTGGGGGTCGGCGGGGTCGGCCGGTCCGGAGGGGTCCACAGTGGCGGGATCGCCGGAAGGGGCGGCGGACGAGGGGGGAGGAGTGTGCGAGGGAGCGGGAAGTGGAGGGTTGATTCCGGCCACTTTCGGCAGATGCGGTGTCGTCATGGCCGTCTGCCCGGGGCGGGCCGCGCGGCGATGCGGTGGAGCATGCTCCGGAAAGCCGCGCGCGGCGTCTCGTCGCATCCTCTTGACCAGCTGGTTGGCCTGTGCTTTTTCGTCAATAGCATCGCAAACCCCCTGTCGTGTTGCGCGCTATCAGTGCTCCACATGTACACGCCCGGGTAAGCCGATGTCCAGCATCGGGCCGGTGGGATTGGTGGTGTCTATGGGGTTTCAAAGTTGGCCGGAAAATGGTCCCGGGGGCATGGATTTGAGGTCGACTGGCGTTGCTCGACAGCGCGTCATATCCACCCCGGTGGGTACGTACTCGGAGAAGGGCAGGGGCAGTTGGGGCCGCCCCGGGAACCCCGCGGCGGACCCGAGCGTCTTCCCCGGCAAGGCCGCGCCCGCCCCCGAGGGCGTGGGGCAATCCGTGCCGCGGACGTGGGGTGCAGAGGCTCGGCACAAAGCGCCATGCGCGCGCCACCCCCCGCCAGGTTTCACGCTCCGGCCGTGGCGTGATGCGCTGCGTTGTAGATGCAGTGACTTTTGATCCACGTGGTGTGCCGGCCTCGAAAGGGCCACGGCGTGTTGAGCAGCGCGTGAGGTCGGAGCCGTAGTGCCATGGAAACCGGTCGCGGCCCGGCGCAGTGCCACCGCAATGCCACGCAGTCCGTACGGCCCAGGCAGTCCGGCAGCTCCTCGCAGTGCCCGGCAAGTTCACGCAGTACCGCTGGTTCGGTCAGCTCACGCAGTTCAGTCAGTTTCACGCAGTGCGATACGACCCTTGTCTCCGACAGGGGCCCCAACTTCGGCGTTCACGGAAAGGAACGAGCGCTCATGCGCGAGATCCTCGGAAGGCGACGCAAGCTCTCGCTTCGGCGGAGCGGCCGGTCCGCGGTGCTCACCGCGGCCCTGGCCTATGCCACGGAGTGGCAGTGGCCCGTGCTCCCGGGCGTGGGGCTGCGGTCCGGTGGCGGCCGCGAGCGCGAATGCGCCTGCCCGCACCCCGACTGCGCCGCCCCCGGCGCCCACCCGTTCGACCCCGGCCTGCTCGCGGCGACCACGGACGCCCGGATGGTCCGCTGGTGGTGGACCAACCGTCCCGACGCCCCCGTCGTGCTCGCCACGGGCGGGCGCGCGCCCTGTGCCGTGAGCCTGCCGGCCGTCGCGGGCGCCCGCGCGCTGGTGGCCTTCGACCGCGCGGGCGTGCGCCTCGGGCCCGTCGTCGCCACCCCCAGCCGCTGGGCGCTGCTGGTCGCGCCCTACTCCCTGGAGGTGCTCGGCGAGCTGCTCCACGAACAGGACTGGGTGCCCGGTTCGCTGCGCTTCCACGGGGAGGGCGGCTATGTGGCCCTGCCACCGTCGCCCACGGGAGCCGGCCGGGTGCGCTGGGAGCGGGCGCCGCAGTCCGCGGGCGCCACCGGTGGCACGGCCCGGACGCTCCGCGCGGACCGGGGGCGTGCGGCGGTGTCCGCGCGCCCGTGGCTGCCGGACATCTCCACCGTCGTCGACGTCCTCGTCGCCGAGAGCGCGGGCACGCCCGGGGGCGGCAGCAAGCTCGCCTACTGACCGGCCTCACGGGCCGCGGACGTAAGTGAGGAGCGGCTGCCCTGTGGGGCCGCCGGTGAGGGAAGCAGAGAGCGCGTACGGACGGGAGACGCACGCGCTCTCACTCTTACGGGTGTAAGCCGCTCCGAGAAGTGCGGTTACCGCCGCGCGGCCGCCCGGGCGGGGCCGTCCTGCCCGCTATGTTCGGGTGCGGGCCTGCGCCGGATGTTCTGCCGGGCGCCGTCGGCCCGGCGGGGTGTCGGAAGCCGTCCCCGCGTCTTCAGCGTTCGCGGCGAGTTGCAGGTGGTCCTTATGGAGCGTCGGTCCGGTGTGCCCGGAGAGCCCAGTGCGTCCCGTCAGCGGGGGGCCGGTCTCCGGATGATCGCGCTCGCGAGCGTGGTCGCCCTGGCGATCGTGCTGCCGCTGGCCGCCGCCACGGCGGGCCCGGCGGGAACGACGAGCCCGGAGAAGGCCCGTGGCCGCGCCGGGAACGGCCCCAAGGGCGGGCGGGCGCGCACCGCGGCGCCGCTCGCGGCCGTGGCCGGCGCCCCGGACGCCCGGGAGCCGGGCCCGGAGCCCGCCCCCGCGGCCGACGAGAGCGCGGGCTCCGGCGAGGACGCCGTCCGGGACTCCACCCGCTGCGGCCCCGAACTCGCGGCGCCCGAAGGCGTGGAGGCGCAGACCTGCGTCCTGCGGCAGGGGAGCGACACGTGGGCGCGCACGTACTACCGCAACGCCACAGGCGGCCCGCTGACGGCCGTACTCACCCTCATGGACCCGACGGGCCGGACGGTCGAGGTGGAGTGCCGGATGGGGCCTTCGGACGACCCTGGCGGGTGCGAGACGCCGCACGGCCGGACCGTGCGTGATCCGCGGCAGCGCGACGCGTACTCCGCGGTGGCGGAGATCGCCGCGGCGGACGGGCGGATGCTGCTGCGGTCGGGCAGCAACTCGGCGGACGGCGGGGCGGATTAGGGCTCGTCGGGCGGGCTCTTTCCGGGGCGGGACCTCAGGTCACGCACTCGCGTCAGCCGGTCCGGCGCTTGAGGACACCGCCGCGCGGCGGTGGTGCGGGGACGGAACCACCCGCAGGACCGACGCCAAGATCCGCCGGACACGGCGGAAGGGCATGGAAACGCCCGGTCGCTGGCGACGGGGGATGCACCAGCGACCGGGCTCCTAGAACGGTAACAAGAGATCGGCCGTTCGCAAATTCGATCGCGGGTTTCCGGACGCGTATTTCCGGGCTGACAGCGGGAGTTGTGACAGGAGTCACGTAAATGGCGCCCCCGGCGCACCGGAATCAACTACTCCGGCGACTGCGGCGGCTTCCGTGCGGTCGATGTGTCGACCGGGGGGTGGACGGATGCGCGGAGGGGGCGCGGACGGATGACGGACCGGCGCACGCTCGTTGTCGGCGTGCGGGCGGTGCGCTCGTGTTGGCGGACCCGGTGCCTCCGGCGGCGGGCCGTACCGGAACGGCCGGACGGGCCCGGCCGCGGGAGCGTCCCGCGGCCGAGCCCGTCCGTGAGGGCCGGAGCCCGGTCAGTTCAAGGTGATCTGACGGTTGGTGAGGCCGCCGCGGGCGCGCCGCTCCTCGGCCGTCAGCGGCGCGTCGTCGGCGAGCGCCGTGGCCAGCCGCTCCGCGAACGCGGCGGCCGGCTTCTCGACGTCCTCCGCGCGCATCGTGGTCGGCAGGTCCCACACCGGCACGGTCAGGCCGTGCGCGCGGAACGAGCCCACCAGGCGGGTGCCTTCGCCCAGCGAGGACGTGCCCGCGGCGTGCAGCCGGGCCAGAGCGTCCAGCAGCTTCTCCTCCGGCTGGGTCATGACCCAGCGCAGGTGGTTCTTCTCCGGGGTCTCGCACCAGTAGGCGGCGTCGACGCCGGACAGCCGGACCGTGGGGATGGCGGCGGCGTTGGCGCGGTCCAGGGAGGCCGCGACCTCGCCGGTCGCGTTCTCGGCGTTCTCGACCCAGAAGTCGAAGCCCTTGTGCACGACGGGCTCGAACGGGCCCTCCGTCTCCAGCAGGTCCTGGAGGCGCGGTCCGTCCGTGCCGGTGCGCTCGGCGGCCACGGGGCTGCCGGGGGTCGCCGTCAGGGCGCGCTGGAGCGTGTGGGCGAGGTCGCGGCTGAGGTCGCCGGACGCGGTGTCGTTCTGCAGGCCCAGCAGGACGGCGCCGTTGTCCCGGCGGAGCGCGGGCCAGGCCATGGGCAGCACGGTGGCCAGCGTCACCGACGGCACGCCCTCCGGCAGCCCGCCCTTGAGGGTGAGCTCCACGGTCGCGGCGGGTACGAGCTCGCGCAGCGCGACCCAGTCGGCCTCGCCCGGCAGCCCCTCGAAGGGGCGCTGCACGAGCTCGGCCACCGCGTGCGCGGCCTCGCGGCCGTGGCACGCCTTGTAGCGCCGCCCCGACCCGCACGGGCAGGGCTCGCGGGCGCCGACGACGGGGATCGGGCCGTCGACGGCCGACGGCGTGGCGGCCTTGGTCTGGGGGCGGCGCTTCTTGGCCATGGTGAGCGGGTCTCCCGTTGGGGTGCGGATATTGCGGCGAGCCTAGACGCTCCGCTGGGGTGCGGTGTGTGATCTGCGGGTGGGGCGTGGCTGGTCGCGCCCACGCGGCGGAGCCGTATATCGAAACAGGCTCGCGCCCCTTCGGGGCGCTGCCGAACCGCACTGTGGCCGTCTGCCCGTCGGCTCGAACGGGCTGGTCGCCCCAGCTCACGCCCCTGCGCGCGCTCGCAGGCAGCGAGAACGGGCCGCGGTGGGGCTCAGGGAACACCGGGTGTCGGGTGCGGGCCGTGCGTCGGCGAGGCCCCGGCCGGTGGTGATGGGGTGCCGCGGATCCGCGGACGCCTCACGTCCGCTCCGCGGGGCACACCGGCCCTGCACAGGCGCGTCCGAAGCGCGCCCGGTCATGACGATCCGCGCTGGTCTACGCGCGTCGCGTCGTCGTCATGCCAGCTCGTCGATATCCGTGAACGCCATCTCGGGCGCCAGCTCCATCCGCGTCGTGAAGCTGTCACGCGCCGACAGGCAGGCCCATACGGTCACCTCGCCACAGGCGTCCCGTACGCCCCAGTCCTGGGAGAGGGCGCTGATGATGTTCAGGCCGCGGCCCCCGCGCGCGGTCACCGAAGGTGTGGCCGGAAGTGGCCGGGTCGGGCCTCCCCCGTCCGTGACCTCGACCGTGAGCCGGCCGTGCGCGTCGAGTCTCCAGGCCGCACGTATCCCCCCGTCCTTCTCCCCGTCTCTGTCGCCGTTCTCCGGGCTCAGCGGGCGACCGTGCCGGTACGCATTGCTGAGCAGCTCCGAAAGGATCAATACGGCGTCGTCGATGACCGAATCCGTAACCCCGCTGATGCGCAGATCCTCACGCATCCGGTGTCTTGCCTGGCCCACACCGGTTGGACCATGGGGTACGGCCATGATCGACGACGTGGGCACCTCCTGTGCCACCACCAACGCCACCCCCGAGACCTCCTTTGCCCCACGTCAGGGGATGGATGCCCCAATGGACTGGACCGGAAACCGGCCATCCCGGAGACGGTGGGGCACTCGGGGAGGTCGAACACGCACCGAACGCGCCGGTGCACTCCATGTAATGGAGCTACAGCCGGCCGAGCTGCGAAAGCACCTGTTTGGGCCGGTTCGTGATGACCGCGTCCACTCCGGCACGGACGCACAGTTCGACGTCGGCCGGGTCGTTCACCGTCCAGACGTGCACCCGGTGCCCGGCGCGGTGCACCCGGGCCACGTAGCCGGGGTCCTTCCGTACGATCCGGATGCTCGGCCCCGCGATCCGTACGCCCGCGGGCAGCCGGCCGTCGCGGTGGCGCGGGGAGACGAACTGCATCAGATAGACGGTCGGGATGCCCGGGGCGCCCGCCTGGACGCGGTGCAGGGAGCGCGCCGAGAAGCTCATCACCCGGACCGGTGAGGGCTCGCACGGCGGTGGCTCGGCGAGGCCGAAGCGGCCCAGCAGTTCGAGCAGCCTCGCCTCGACCTGGCCCGCCCAGCGGGTCGGGTGCTTGGTCTCGATGGCCAGCTCGACGCGGCGGCCCGCGTCGACGACGAGTTCGAGGAGGCGCTCCAGGGTGAGGACGGAGGTGGCGTCCAGATCGGGCTCCTCGTCGTCGGCGGCCATGCCCTTCCATGACCCGAAGTCGAGGGTCGCGAGGTCGGCCAGTTCGAGGGAGGAGACGGCGCCGCGGCCGTTGGACGTGCGGTTGACGCGGCGGTCGTGCACGCAGACCAGGTGCCCGTCGGCGGTGAGGCGCACGTCGCACTCCAGCGCGTCGGCGCCGTCCTCGATCGCTCTGCGATAGGCGGACAGGGTGTGTTCCGGAGCGTCCTCGGAGGCTCCGCGGTGGGCGATGACGGCGGGCGGGTGGCGCTCGGGGCGGAGGTCCCGGGCCGGGTGCGCATAGGTCACCGCGTTATGGTGCCACCGCCTGACACAATCGCGCATGCGCGCCGTTTGTCTTGTTTGCCCCGGAGTAAAGGGCTACAGGGCCGAGCACAGGCTCCGCTTACGGTGGTCTGACGTGTCATGGGAAAAGCTGGCAGCAGACCGGATCCATGGCATGAGCACAGGGGCGTGGCCGTAGCCAAGGCCGGACGCCGCGCATGACACTGATGTGCACCTGACGATGCACGTGATGAGGAGAGAGCTGTGAGCACCGAGAACGAGGGCGCTGCCGTTCCGCCTGCGCCCGGCCCGGGTACGACGCCTGCGGCGTCGGCAGCCGAGCCGGAGCGCCCCGTTCCATCCGTACCGCCGGTGCCGAGTGCTCCGCCCGCGACCGGTGAGGGTGCCGCTCCGGCTCCGGCTTCCGCCCCGGCCGACGCTCCGGCTTCCGCCCCGCAGCCTCCGGCTCCGGCCGAGACGGCGCAGCTTCCGGCCGTGGGGGCAGGCGAGGAGAACACGGCCGCTCCGGCTCAGCCGGCTCCCGAGGCCGCCGCCCCTCAGCAGCCTCAGCAGACCGCCGCGTTCGCGCAGGCGGGCATGCCGGGCGCGGCGCCCGGTCAGCCTCAGCCCGGTGCGCAGGGCGGCTGGTACGGCGGCGGTCCCGGCCCGCAGCAGCAGCCGTACGGTGGCGCGCCCGCCGCCCCCGGCGGCCCGACCGGCGTATGGGGTGCCCCCGGCGCGTACCCCCCGCCGCGCAAGCGCGCGGGCGGCCTCGTCGCCGCCGTCCTGGCGGCGGCCCTCGTCGCGGGTGGCGTCGGTGGCGGCATCGGCTTCTGGGCGGCGGACCGCACCAGCGGCGAGTCGTCGACGACGCTCACCGCCTCCGGCGACCCCAAGACGGAGAGCCGTACGCCCGGTTCCGTGGCGGACATCGCGAGCAAGGCACTGCCCAGCGTCGTCACCATCGAGGCGCAGAGCGGCGGCGGCGAGGGCGGCACGGGCACCGGCTTCGTCTACGACAAGCAGGGCCACATCCTGACGAACAACCACGTCGTCGCGTCGGCGGCACAGGGTGGCGGCAAGCTGACGGCGACGTTCTCCAACGGCAAGCAGTACGACGCCGAGGTGGTCGGCCGCGCGCAGGGTTACGACGTGGCCGTCATCAAGCTGAAGGACCCGGCCGGCGCGACCCTCAACCCCATCCCGCTCGGCGACTCCGACCGGACGGCGGTCGGTGACGCGACGATCGCGATCGGCGCGCCCTTCGGCCTGTCCGGCACGGTCACCACCGGCATCGTGAGCGCCAAGAAGCGGCCGGTCGCCTCCAGCGACGGCGGCGGCACCGGCAACGCCTCGTACATGAGCGCCCTCCAGACCGACGCGTCGATCAACCCGGGCAACTCCGGCGGCCCGCTGCTCAACGCCCAGGGCGCGGTCATCGGCATCAACTCCGCCATCCAGTCGGCCAACAGCGGCGGCGGATTCGGCGGCGGCCAGCAGCAGGCGGGCAGCATCGGCCTCGGCTTCGCGATCCCGATCAAGCAGGCCCAGTACGTCGCCGACCAGCTCATCAAGACCGGCAAGCCGGTCTACCCGGTCATCTCGGCCACCCTGAACACGCGGGAGTCCGGCAACGGCGCCAAGATCGCCTCGGGCGGCGACGGCAGCGCCCCGGCCGTCACCCCGGGCGGCCCGGCCGACAAGGCGGGCCTGAAGGCCGGTGACGTCATCACCAAGCTCGACGACACGGCGATCGACAGCGGCGCCACCCTGATCAGCGAGATCTGGACCCACCGCCCGGGCGACAAGGTCACGGTCACCTACACCCGCGACGGCAAGCAGGCGACGACGCAGATCACCCTGGGCCAGCGCGAGGGCGACCGCAACTGAAGCCGGGCCCTCCACACGCCAAATGCCCAGACGGTAGTCTGTTCCCGCATCGCTCCAGGTGGGCGGTGCGGGGAGGCTTGCCCGAGCGGCCTAAGGGAACGGTCTTGAAAACCGTCGTGGCAGCGATGTCACCGAGGGTTCAAATCCCTCAGCCTCCGCGTTGTGGCCGTTCGGCCAGGTGAGAAGGGGTGCCTCTGATTCGGGGCGCCCCTTCCGTGTTTGCTCTGTCTCACCGTGAGTCGCCGGTATCCCGCCTCCGACCAGCCTGTGGGTCATACGCCGGCGAGATGCCGGCGTGCTCGCGAATCATGCGCACGAACACCCGGGGCGGTGAGGCGCTCGCCTCCGCTCCAGTGGGTCGGCGACTCCCGGAAGTTGGCGCCTCGGCAACTCGTGAAGACATCTTCATGAGTCATATGCTGAGCTCCGTCAGGCGACAGATCGGTGGGCACTCATGGCCAACGCGTACGAGAAGATCGCGGCCGAGCTTCGCGCGTCCATCCGGTCAGGTCAGCTCGTGCCGGGTGAGCGCCTGCCGTCGGAGACGACGCTCGCCGAGCAGTACGGCCGAAGCGTTCCGACCGTCCGCGACGCGCTCCGGCTTCTGCGGTCCGAGGGGCTGATCGAGAAGCAGCAGGGGCGCGGCAACTTCGTCCGCCAGGCCCGTACGGCTGTGCTGCGGAGCAACCTCCGGCATCAGTGGGAGAAGAACCGGGCCCGCGAACCGGAGGCGGAGCGGGCCGCGACCGGGGCCACTGAGCGCGACACCGGCCTCCAGGTGGGCGATCTCGTCTTTCGCGCCGCCTACCGCGAGGTCGAGGCGGACAAGGAGATCGCGGAGGCTTTCGGGATGCCGCAGGGCACGGGCCTCGTCGAGCGCACGTACCGGACGCGGTATGCCGCCGAGCGCGCTCCCTTCGCCCTGGTGACCTCTTACCTCGTGCGCGACATGGTCGCGAAGAATCCGGCTCTCCTGGATGCCGCCAACGAGCCCTGGCCCGGCGGAACGCAGAACCAGCTGTTCACTGTCGGGATCGAACTGGCCCGCATCGAGGAGCGCGTCACCGCCCGCCCGCCGACGCCGGAGGAGACGGACGAACTGGAGCTGGAGCCCGGCACCGCGGTGATCCTGCTCCGGAAGACCTCGTACGACACCGATGACCGTGTCGTGGAGCTGTCGGACATCACGCTGCCGGGCGACCGCACGGAAATGACGTTCACTACTCACCTCGAAAGGTGGTGAGTGCCGTGCGTCGGCGCGTCATCATCGTCACCGCAGTGCACGGACCGGCCGCTCACCACCTGCCGGATGCCTACAAGTCCCTCTGCGAGCAGGAGCTTCCGGAAGGCTGGGAGTGGCACTGGGTCATCCAGGAGGACGGGAAGGGCGACGAGGTCGCTCCGCACGTCCCCGCCGATGACGTGCGGGTGACCTTCCGGCAGGGGCGGCGCGGCGGTCCGGGCGTCGCCCGGACGCTGGCCCTCGCGCACGCTGACGGTGAGTACGTCAAGATCCTGGACGCCGACGACCAGCTTCCTCCCGGTGCGCTGGCCCGCGATCTGGCCGTCCTCGAACGGGATCCCAGTCTCGGCTGGACGACGTCCCGCGTGCTGGACCTGATGCCCGACGGGCAGCTCGTCGGCTTCGACCAGGACCCGGAGGGCGGTCCCATAGAGCGCGGGGCGGTGCTCAAGCACTGGCGGGAGCACGACTACCGTGCCCAGGTGCATCCGGCGACCCTGTTCGTCCGCCGGGATCTGCTGCTCGCTCTGGGCGGCTGGATGGCACTCCCGGCATCCGAGGACACGGGCCTTCTGCTCGCCCTGGATGCCGTCAGCCGCGGGTACTTCACGCGCGAGGTCGGGCTCCTCTACCGCAAGTGGGAGGGCCAGGCGACCGGGCAGGCCGCCCACACGGACACCGACGAGCGCGACACCCGCATGGCCGTCGTCGAGGCACGGGCACGGGCGCTGGCGTACTCCCGGTGGCAGTACCCGGCTACGGGTTGACCGGCACCTCATAGACGATCTCACCGAGGGCGGCGGGCACGACGATGTCCGCAGTCTCGACCGGCCGTCCGTCGTCGCTGTAGTACGTCCGCTGGATGCGCGTGACGAGCGCGCCGCGTTGAACGCCGAGGAGGGTCGCCTCCTCGGCGTTCGAGGTTGGCGTGAATGCCGACAGCGGGGCCGCCGTCCTGAAAGTTGAACACCATGACTGTCGTCGGCCAAACAGACAGGCGATAGACAATGCAGGCGCGGACGCAAGCGAAGGCTTTACCGCTACTTACCTTGAGTGCCAAGGCTGTTGTGCGCCTCCTTTTTCGCTGAGTCGTGACGCTGAGTCTGAGCTCCGGTTTCAAGCCAAGAGCAGGGATGGGTCGGCTCCTGGAAGGCTCATGCGGCCCCGCCAGGACGGGACGTCAGTACGGGTCAACGCCGACTATCAAGTAGGTAAAGTGGGCGGCAAGTTACTCAAACGTGGCCCCTGGTCGGGGGTGGGTTCCGTGCTCGTGATCCTTGGTGGTGCGGGGGGTGTTCTGTGCAAGAGTGTCCCGGTTTCAAGGGTGGGGTGAATGGTGACGCAGACCCGTTTGTGGAGCTTTGCGTATGCCTGCATGTTGCATCTAGTTTCTTGACGCCAAAGCAAGCCAGGCGCCCCTCGCCGGGTGCCTTACGAATGGTTTGCGACGTCAAGAACCTGGAGTAACTTGTGCCTACCGCCCGGAGAGCTCCCGCCCGTTTCGTCATGTCCGGCGTATCCCTTGCAGCAACTGTCGCCCTCATGAGCGCTGCCGCGCCGGCTTTCGCTGACCAAGCTCCGGCCGATAAGGCCTTGCGTGCGGCCTCGGTCGTGGAGAAGGCGACCGGCACTGGGGACCTCGCTCCTTCCGTGAGCTCCTCCGAGGGCCCCGCCAAGGCCACCACCAGCACTGAAGCGGGCAGCGTCACCGTACTCGCGCCGCATGTCTCGACCGGGAACGTCAAGACGACTGCCGCCGACGGGAGTTCCCTCGGGCTCGGGCTCGCGGGCACCAAGACGGTGACAGGGGTCAAGGCGGGCTCGGGCACCGTCGTGTACTCCGAGGTTGCCAAGTCCACTGACCTCGCCGTGCAGCCGACCACCGACGGCGGGGCGCGCACCCTGGTGACGCTCAAGGACGGCTCGGCTTCCAATGACCAGCGCTTCAACCTCAGCCTGCCGAAGGGCGCAGGGCTCATCCCCGACGGTAAGGGCGGCTTCGCGGTCGTCAAGCCGGGTGAGGGCACCACCGTGACCGTGGGGGCCATCGAGGCGCCCTGGGCCAAGGACGCCAACGGCAAGCCGGTGGCCACCCACTACAAGCTCGACGGCAACCAGCTCGTCCAACATGTCGAGACGAACAAGAACACCGCGTTCCCCGTCGTGGCCGACCCCAAGATCACCTGGGGCAACGTGACCGGCACCGCTTACTTCACCAAGAGTGAGACGAAGGCGATCGCTCAGAACGGTGCACTCACCGCTATGGGCACGTGGGCGCTTCCCCCGGGGCTGAACATCTATGTCTCCGCGCACGCGGCCGCCATCACCACCACGGCGATCAAGGCGCACAGCGCCGGCAACTGCATAAAGATCAAGTTCGCGGCTGGTCTGTTCATCCCGGGCGAGTACTCCGGTGGCTGCAAGTAAATAGGGCGTGGCACTCTGTGGCGCTGTGAGGGCCTGCTGGGCCGTCACAGCACTGCGCTTGGGGCCTGGACGGGATCTACGGCGCGGACATCGAACGGATACGCTTTTTCACCCAAGTTCCTTCCTCTGACACTCAGAGGCTCTGACAGATCACTTCGCCTCGGAGAATCCGAAGGCCTCCCGGACCAGACCACCTGCCGGCTAACGTGCCCGACGACAGTGCGGGGTCAGGAGTTACCACCCATGTGGCCCATATACAGCGGAGCGGCTGCGCTAGTTCTCTCTGTCGCTGCCATGTTCTTTCTAGGACGCCCGATAGATCCCGTGTGGCGTGACAAGGCCTCGCTCGCCGCCGGTGCTGTGGTCGCGATCGTGGTGTGTGTGGCCGCACTCGGTGCAGGAGCCAAGCCGCTTATCGCCTGGCCTGCCGTGATCTTCTGGGGGATCGGCGTGGTGCAGGGAACGCACCTGGTGAAGTGCGCCCGCGCGGGTCGCACATCAGCCAGCCAGTAGGCGGGCGCCATGTGGCGGCCGAATGCCATCGGTGCTGTAGACCGTGTCGAGGCGCAGGCCCCAAGCCCTAGCCGCGCAGGGGCACCGAGGGTTCAAATCCCTCAGCCTCCGCGTTGTGGCCGTTCGGCCAGGTGGGAAGGGGTGCTCCGATTTGGGGGCGCCCCTTTCGCGTTGGGATGCCTGGCGGTGGGCTCGCGGACCGACCGGCGTCAATGGTCCGCGTGCTGCCCCTGCGAGGGCTGTCGTATCCACGTGGCCAGCAGCCGGAGCGCCTCCTCGGAGCTGGAGCCTGCCTCGGCGGTGTAGACGCTCAGTCGCTGGTCCGGGTCGGCGGGCAGGGTGAGGGACTCGTAGTTGAGGGTGAGCCGGCCGGCGATCGGGTGGTGGAAGTGTTTGCTGCCGTGCGTGTGCCGGTAGACGTTCTGGTCGGCCCACCAGCGGCGGAAGTCCTCGTCCGCGATAGAGAGTTCGCCGACGAGTTCGGCCAGCAGCGGATCGTGGGGATGGCGTCCGGCGTCGCGCCGGAGCGAGGCGACGAGGTCCTGGGCGTGGGTGTCCCAGTGGGTGTACAGCGAACGGGCGGTCTCGTCGCAGAACATGAACCGCACCAGGTTCCGCTCGCGGTGCGGCAGCGCGTCGAAGTCGGTCAGCAGCGCACGTGCCATCTGGTTGGACGCGAGTACGTCCAGTCGCCGCCCCAGCACGAGGGCGGGGGTGTGCTCGAGGATCCGGAGCAGGTCGCGCAGTCCCGGGCGGACCGGCTGCGGACGCGTCGCCGTGCGGCGGGGCCTGCCTGCGGCGGGCTTGGCGAGCTGGAACAGGTGGGTGCGTTCGACGGGATCGAGGCGTAGCGCGCGGGAGATGGCGTCCAGCACGGTCTCGGAGACGTTCAGCCGGCGTCCGCGTTCCAGGCGTACGTAGTAGTCGACGCTCACGCCCGCCAGTTGCGCGATCTCCTCGCGGCGCAGTCCCGGCACTCGCCGGGAGCCGCCGTCGTCGGGCAGGCCCGCCTGGCGCGGGGTGATCCGCGCCCGCCGGGAGCGGAGGAACTCACCGAGAGCTGTGTTGCGGTCCATACCGTTCACGATAGGGCTCAAGATCGCCCCGACGGCCCGCGAAGGGGGGACTGGCAGTCCCCCGGCCCGGCCGTCCCCGGGGCGAAGCGGACCCCCTGGAAGCCGGTCAGCGGCCGATTCCGGTGCTGAAGTGGAACGCGTCGAGACCGACCGGGGCCCAGCCGCCCCGGTCGGCCCCCGTTCGCATCGCACGAAGGGAACTCCTGTGTCGGACACCAAGACATTCCTGATCACCGGCGTCAGCACCGGCCTGGGCCGCGCACTCGCCCGCGCGGCGCTGGCCGCGGGCCACCGGGTGGTGGGCACGGTGCGTACGCCCGCCGACGCACGGGCCTTCGAGGCGCTCGCCGGCGACGCGCACGCCCGCATCCTGGACGTGACCGATCACGACGCGGTGGACGCGGTCGTGGACGGGACCGAGCGCGAGCTGGGCCCGGTCGACGTACTCGTCGCCAACGCCGGGTACGGCCATGACGGCCTCTTCGAGGAGTCGTCGATGGATGACCTCCGCCGTCAGTTCGAGGTGAACGTCTACGGAACCGTGGCGGTGATCAAGGCCGTGCTGCCGCACATGCGGAAGCGCCGTTCGGGCCACATCATCGCCGTCACCTCGATGGGCGGGCTGATCACCATGCCGGGCCTGAGCTTCTACCACGGCAGCAAGTTCGCGGTGGAGGGCATCCTCGAAACGCTCGGCAAGGAGGTCGCCGACTTCGGCATCCATGTCACCGCCGTCGAGCCGGGCAGTTTCCGGACCGACTGGGCCGGCCGCTCGATGACCCGCGCACCCCGTGCGATCGCCGACTACGACGAGCTGTTCGAGCCGCTGCGCGCCCGGCGCGCCCGCGGCAACGGGCACCAGCCGGGCGACCCGGACAAGGCCGCGGCCGCCGTGCTGCGGATCGTGGCGGCCGACCAGCCGCCGACGCGCCTGCTGCTCGGCCCCGACGCGCTCCGGCTCGTCCAGGCCGGTCGGGACGCCTTCGAGCGCGACATGCAGGCATGGGCCGAGCTGTCGGCCTCCACCGACTTCGACAACGTCAGCCGGTCCGCCTGACGGCGGATGATTCGGGCAGCTGGAGTGCCCTCATCAGGAGAGGAATCGGGGGGCTCCTCATGTCCTCCTGAGAGTCCACCGACCGGGGCGGTAAATGGGCCCGGCCCGCAGGGAATTACGGGGCGGGCCCGGTCATCAGGATCGCTCCCCGGTCACTTCCAGGTGATGCCCTTGCCCAGGGTGAACGGCTCGCCCCAGTATTCGGCCGAGGTGACCTTCACCGAGGCCGTCGGGGCGAGGGCCACCGCGCAGCCCTGGGCGGTCTTGCCCGCGGTGAAGCCGCTCGGGAGGGAATCGCCTTTGCACTTGTCGAAGTCGCCGATGACCATGAGGTCCTGGGCCTCGGTGCCGTCGGGCAGATGGCCCTTCATGTGGTTCACGGCGCTGTAGGAAAGGTCGCTGGTACCGGCGTTCGTGACCGAATAGCGGATGTAATAAGGAACCTTGCCCTTGACCTGGTCGCCGAGGTTCAGCGAGGCCAGGTCGGCGGCGTCGCCCTGCTCGATCGCGGTGACGGTCAAAGAGATCTCGCCCTTCGACTTCCCATAGGTGAAAGGGACTTTGGACGCCTCCCCGAGCTTGAGCTGCTGTCCGGACTTCGCGTCCGCCCCGCCTCCGCCGTCGGCCGTCCCGGTGGGCGCGCTGTTCGGCCAGTTCGGCCCGCTCGTCGCGCTGTCGCCGCCGGAGGTGCTCGGCCTGGCGGCCGACGCGGAGGAAGCGGGGTGGGCGGGACTGCCGTCGGGGCCGCACCCGGTCAGGGCGAGCGCCCCGACGGCGATGAGCCCGCCGAGTCTCCGAGCGGCCTTGACGGTGTCGATTCCGTTCATCGTGTGATTCCCCGTTGCTGTGGATCGATGAATGCGAGGGGACCGTACCCGGAGTAACAGGCGGACGGTTGGCGCAAAAACGACCTCTCGTGAGCGATCGCTTCTTCATGTGTCGCAGATCACCCGGCAGGATCTCCGATTTACACGACGGTGTCGTGACAAGGCATCCCTTTCCGGGGCCGCCGCCGGTTGCACGGGCACGCGGCAGCCGCAAGAGGCCATCGGATGACGGGTATTCACCCAAAGGTCCATGCCGCGTTGCCTCGTTTTTACGACGCGCTAACAGAACTCACTTGCGTGTCGGGGGCTCGCGCATGGTGGGATAAGGCGATGCGAACCCCCATACGCATGCAACCTCGCCCTCGTAATCCGTACGACGAACTCGCCGCGCTCGCCGACCCCGACCCGCTTCTCGGCGAAGTGACCCAGGAGATGCCGATACCGGAGGGCGTGCCGGGGGATTGCCCGACATCTGCGCAAACCGTCCTTCCGCTGCGGATCGAACGTGACGAGCCGTGGTCGCCGCCCGATCACCGCCGGGCCGGGAAAGGGCGGCGTGCCAAGCGGAGCCGGCGGCGGCGCCGGGGGCCGTTCGCGGCCGTGCCGCGCGCGCTGAAGCTGCTGTTCGCGCTTCTCGTCTGCACCGGATTTCTCGTGCTGGCGGACCGGTGCGCGGCGATGTACGCCGAGAAGAAGGCGCAGCGGACGCTCCAGGACCAGCTTCATCTGGTGGCCGCCCCGCAGGTGGACATCC
Source organism: Streptomyces sp. NPDC001407 (assembly GCF_042895325.1). NCBI lineage: Bacteria > Bacillati > Actinomycetota > Actinomycetes > Kitasatosporales > Streptomycetaceae > Streptomyces > Streptomyces sp. NPDC001407. The sequence goes on along the minus strand of NZ_JBIAWF010000010.1, from coordinate 3,177 downwards.
ACGGGTTTCCCTTCCTCACGCAGGTGCTCGACAAGCGCCTGGAGCGGGTGGACGTCACCGTGCCGCATGTCGCCGCGGACCGGGTGTCGCTCGCGAAGGTCCGGGCGAGTGCGCACGACATCCGGCTGACCGGCGATCTGCCGTCCGACATCCGTGGCGCGGTCGTCGGGAATCTGGACGGCGAAGTCGTGATGTCCTTCGACGACATGAACCGCGAACTCGCCGCTTCCCAGGTGAAATTCAGCCGTCGTGACGAAAATTCCGTCAGCGCGGACGGCAAGCTCGTGATCGCCGGGCAGGAATTGCGCGTACGGGCGGAGGCGCAGCTCCGGCTCGTCGACAACCGGGAGCTGTCCACCGACGTCGACGGCATGAGCCTCGACGTGCCCGGCATCGCCACTTACCGCCCGGGGCGGGGCCGCGGCCTGACCCTGCACCGCGAGACGGCCGAACGCATCAGCCGGGACGCGGCCCGCGTGAAGGCGCTGCTCTCGGTGCCCGCGGTGGTCGAACGGCTCGGGGTGCCGGCGGATGTCGTCGCGGAGGCGCTGCGGGACGAGGAGAAGCTGCACGAGCTGACGGGGGCGCCGAAGTTCGTCGAGCAGCTCACCCATGTCAATCTCGTCGATGTCGTCGTCGACCGGCCGTGGTTGCTCTCGAAAATCGGCATCGATCCGAAGCTGATCAATGGGCTGATCCATATGCGGCCGCCGGAGCTCTCCGACCGCCTGTCGTTCTCCTTCTCCCTGCCGAAGGAGGCGCGGCTGCTTCAGCTGCGCGGCGTGAAGGTCGAGAAGGACGGTATCCGCGTGAGCCTTTCCGGAATGGAACTGGCGGTCGGCAAGAACGGATAGCCCGGACCGGGGCAGGCCCGTCGGCAGCGGTCAGGTCAGGCCGGCGCAGAGTTCCATGATCAGGTCGGCAACCTTTTCCGGTTCGCGCAGGGGCGCGTAGTGGTCCGATTCCGTGAGCCTTACGAGGCGGCAGCCGGGGATGCGTTCCGCCATTTCCTCGTTGCAGCGGACGACTTCGGGCTGGTCGTGCTCGCCGAGGGCCAGGACGCAGGGGACGCGGAGTTCGCCGAGGCGGTCGAAAGCGGGGGCGTCCCGGGTGAGAAGGGGGAAGTTGGAGAACCACGCCGGGATCGCCGAGCGGAGCTGGGCCACTGCCTGCGGGTCGCCGTCCTTGCCCAGTGCGCCCCAGGTGCGCAGGCTGAAGGCGATCAGTCCGTCCATGTCCCCGGCCTTGGCCAGAACCTCGATCCGGGCCATGAGATCCGGGGAGACCAGCCCTTCGTATCCGGTGACGCCCGGGCCCACCAGGGCGAGGCCCGCGATCCGCGCGGGGGAGTCCAGCGCGACGTTCAGCGCGGCCGAGCCGCCCATGCTGGAGCCTGCCAGGACCGCCCGGTCCAGCGCGAAGTGGTCGAGCACCGCGGTGAGGTCCCCGGCGAGGGAGAAGGCCGTGGTGGGCTTCGGTGAGCGGCCGTAGCCGCGTGCGTCGTATCGGATCACGCGGTGCCGCTGTGTGAGGCGCGGCAGGATCGGATCCCAGAAGGCGGAGTCCCCGACTCCGGGGTGCAGCAGGACCAAGGGGAGGCCGTGGCCGCCGGTGTCTTCTGCCCATACTTCGCCGCCGTCTACCGGCGCCATGAGTTCCATGACCTCAGTCTGGTGGGGGCGCACCCGAGATCACCACCCTTGCGGGGTGGGCTTGCGGGTGTCAGGTGCGGGTTGCTGTCGCCTGCGGCGGGCTCTTCCCCCACCCCGCCCCTTCCCGCTGCGTCTGATGTGCGGCCCCGCCGCGTGGGGGCACGCGCCCCGGGCCCCCGGCTGCGGGTCGGTTCGCCGCCTGCGGCGGGCTTTGTTCCCCCACCCCGCCCCTTCCCGGCTGCGTCTGATGTGCGGCTCCGCCGCGTGGGGGGCGCTGCCCCAGACCCCGACCTGCACGTCCGTTGCCTCCCCCAGATGCCGTCCGGGGGTGCCCCCAGAGGTGCCCCAACGGGCTGAATGCGTACCCCGAAGCCGGACGGGCCCGCACTTGCCCACCTGCGGGAGGGGGTGGGGTCGGAGGGTGGGGTTCTGGAACGCGGTGCGTGTATCAGGGCACCCAATACGCAGGACGGTGCCCGCACCGCGTTCCAGGTTCCCAGCCCGGAGGCGCCGCCCCCGCACCCACCACCACCCAAGCCTGGCCGGCGCTTGAGGCCACGCCCGCAGGGCGTCCCGCCGCAGGCGCACACAACCCGCACCCAAAAACCGTCCCGCCGCAGGCGCACACAACCCGCACCCAAAAACCGTCCCGCCGCAGGCGCACACAACCCGCACCCAAAAACCGCCCCCGCACCCAGCGGAACCCGCACAAGACAACGGCCGCCCCGCCGCAGGCGGCAACGCACCCGAATCCGACCCCAACCGACCGAACCCGCCCGAAAAAAAGCCGGAACGGTTCTCCCTATGGGGCGCAACGGCTAGAAGCGTCGGAAGAGCCCCCCGGGAAGCGCCGGGCGCACGCCGAGTGGAGTGTCAGGGTTTATTCGGGAGCGGTCATGCTTGCGAGGGAATGAGAAGGGGCGGGTGGTTCGCCGGGGATTCGGTGGGCACATCTTCATCAGCGACGTCGGCGACACCGCCGGGCGGCAGGCCAACTGCCCGGCACTAAGCAGTAGTTCCGTTCTGCGTTCTGGAGGAATTGACATGGCAAGCACCCGCACTGCTCGCGTCCTCGCCGCTGTTGCCGCTCTCCCGATGGCCGCACTGCTGTTCACCGGCATCGCCTCGGCCGACGACGGCGGTCAGCTGGCGAACCGGGGATCCAACGTGGCCGCTGCCGCGATCGTGGGCAGCGGTGTCGGGCACACCAACAACGGAAACTCCACGACGGGCCTCCAGCAGGCCACGGGTTCCGGTGCCTCGAACCAGGCCGCCACGGCGAGCGTCAACAACTCCCACGACACCGCCATCCGCCAGGACAACGTCTCCGTGACCTTCACGAACCTCTGGTAGCCCCTGGAGAGGGCGACACCCGTGACCGGCGGGTGAGAGTGGACAGGGTCTGGTGATGGTCGCGGGGGGGGCCCCCCCCCGGGGCGCCCCCCGGCCGGGCGCGCGGGGGGGGCCCCCCCGCCCCCCCCCCGGGCCCGCCCCGGTTTTAGTGAGGAGCGTGCGGTCAACACCG